>JAGHVA010000238.1 GCA_018064565.1 Candidatus Colimorpha onthohippi | reverse complement strand
TTATGGGTATGTTGGTGTATTGTGTTCGCAATTTCTTCAATGGCAAGTCAGGCTCTGAACTTATGGGCAAGAAGCTGGGTATCTTGGCCTTCGGTAACGTGGGTCGCAATGTTGCCCGTATTGCCAAGGGATTTGGCATGGATGTGTATGCTTACGATGCATTCTGCCCAGCCGATGTGATCAATGCAAGCGGTATCGCTACCGCAGTGGCCAACCAGGAAGCGCTCTTCGAGCAATGCGATATTGTGTCACTTCATATCCCCGCTACCGCTGAAACCAAACAGAGCATCAATTATGCTTTGGTCAACAAGATGCGTAAAGGTGGTATCTTGGTCAACACCGCCCGCAAAGAGGTTATCAATGAGGCTGAGTTGCTGAAACTGATGGCTGAGCGTACCGATCTCAAATACATTGCAGATGTCATGCCAGACGCTGATGCTGAGTTCAAGGCTTTTGAGGGTCGCTATTTTGCAACGCCCAAAAAGATGGGTGCCCAGACTGAAGAGGCCAACATCAACGCAGGTATTGCTGCTGCCAACCAGATTAGCGAATACTTCAAGAGTGGTTGCACTAAATTCCAAGTCAACAAGTAGTCTTTAATACCACTTGAAAGTGGGGGAGGTTGAATATCATCCTTCCCCATTTTTATATATTTGCATGCGCACGGTTATTGCTATATTCAATCCTGAACATGATTTGTGCTTGGCCAACGGCAATGCTCATTTTATGCCACCACAGTCAGCTTTGCAGAGGGCTACGTCAGACTGTGATTGCATGCGTGCAATGTATCCTGAATCAATAGCGGTGTGCGCTGCCAATGCAGGCACTGCCTACCATGCGTTATCTAACAAATTAGATGTCTGTTTCATCCCATGGGGATGGAATGCAGCATTGAAATGGCAGTTGCTTCAGCAAGGCATACCCGACACTTTGTTGCCAAGTGATGAGCAAATTAACATAATTCGAGAATTGTCGCATCGGTCGGTGGCATTGCCGTTAAAACCAGACACTCATCAAGCGGTAAGTTTGTCGGATATTGAATCGCTACTGAAGATAACACCGCGCATTGTATTGAAAGCACCTTGGTCAGGAGCAGGTAGAGGGTTGCGATGGGTTGATAATAGACTGTCTGAACACGACATTAAATGGTGTCGCAAAGTAATTTCTGATCAGCGGTGTGTGATGGTTGAGCCTCGTCGCACCGTAGAAGTGGATTTTGCAATGGAATTTTGGTGCGATGCTACTCAGGGGTGTCTCTTCATAGGTTACTCGCTATTCGGCACTCGCAATGGTGTGTATCAGTCAAACCTATCGATGAACGATGACGACATCGAGAGGCATCTTTCTCAATGGGTCTCCATCGATAGTCTTCTTTACGCAAAAAACAACACAATACAATGGATAAATCAGCATATTACACCCTATTACAAGGGACCATTGGGCGTAGATATGTTTATATATCGCGACACTGACAGTTATATGCTTAACTCATGTGTAGAAATCAATATGCGTCACACCATGGGAATGGTTGCGCATGGTTCATTACTTAATCTAATCAACAACAACTAATTATGATAATTGACCATATTTCAAATATTGAACGCTATCGCAATCTGGATCCAGCCATTTATGAAGGTCTGAAATTTTTGTCGGAAGCCACCGACAACATAACAGTGGGAAAACACACGATAAGTGACCGAGTTTTTGTCAACGTGCAAGATTACAGCACACTGATTGTAAATCCCGTGGGTTATGAGACACACCGCACGCATATCGATATCCAATATATATTCGGAGCTGATGAGTATATCAATGTGCGTCGAATTGAGGATATGGCAGTAACCACTCCTTACAACTCGGAAAAAGACGTAACCTTATATGCTGATGATTCTAAAGAGGCAACTCGTGTGCGTATAGGCCATGGCTATTTTGCTATACTTTATCCTAACGATGCCCATATGCCTCAATTGGCTACCGAAGGCACACCAATGCCTGCCCGCAAGGCAATAGTCAAGGTTCTTATTTAGAGCATAAGTAACAATTGTGACGCTGATGTTTCAGGATTTTCTACTTGCTCTGGCATTGAGTGTTGACTCATTAGTGGTGTCAACCACATGTGCGCTGAAAACCCATATGGGGTTGCGACGCAGTTTTTTGCTCGCCACAACTTTTGCATTGTTTCAGGGTGGATTTCCACTGTTGGGTGCACTCTTGGGTGATGCTTGCTCTCAAATTATAGAATCAGCCGACCATTGGATTGCGTTTGGTTTGCTGTTGCTGGTGGGTGGAAAGATGCTATGGGATGCTTTTCGTATTTCCGACAATGCCAAACCACTGGATCTATCCCGCTACTGGGTTATCTGCACATTGGCTGTTGCCACAAGCATAGATGCATTTGTGGTGGGCATCGGTTTGGGACTACAGCAATCTGTAGTAGAAAGTCTGCTTACAGCAGTTATTATAATGTTAATTACCTTTGTTGCATCAATAACTGGGGTAATGCTGGGTGGTCGTAAGATACCTATACCCGAAAAAACTGCCACCATCTTGGCTGGATTGGTATTGATTGGACTGGGCACTCATACCTTACTGACTCATCTGGTAGGGTAGTCACATACTGCAGCCACAATAGCAACAAAGGCTCAAGACTAAAATGCGAATTAACATAGTCGGGTGCAAAATTCTTGGTGTAATACGTAATTATATCATAACTTTTTTGTAACTTTGCGATTTCTAATGCAAAAAATTAAACTTAATAAAACCATCCAAAATGTCTAAGGATCAGATTATTAACAAAGATGATTTAGTCGTTCGGTTTGCTGGCGACTCTGGCGATGGCATGCAACTCTCTGGAACCCTGTTTTCAGATGCGAGTGCCTTGACTGGCAACGACATAGCCACGTTTCCTGATTACCCCGCCGAGATACGTGCTCCGCACAATACGATAGCGGGTGTAAGTGGTTATCAAGTGCATGTAGGTAATCATATTTATAGTTCTGGCGACAAGTGCGATATATTAGTAGCCATGAATCCAGCCTCGTTCAAGTCGAATCTCAAATGGGCAAAGCGTGGCGCTACGGTTATCGTTGATATCGATACTTTTACCGATGAGGCTATGAGTAAGGCCGGATATACTGACAATCCATTTACCGATGAGTTAGAACGGGCTTACACAATCATAAAGGCTCCTATATCTTCGTTTACGATGAAGATAGGTGCCGATCAAGGAGCCGACCGTGCTACGACCGAGAAATGTCGTAATATGTTCGCATTGGGTATCATTTTTTATGCCACACATAAGAAATTAGATCAAACCCGTGCCTACTTGGAACGTAAATTTGCCAAGAAACCCGATGTGATACGGCTCAACGAAGCCGTGCTGCAAGAGGGTTATGAGTACGCCGACAAGTTGGAAATCATGCACTCTCATATTTTCGAGGTGGCGCATGCCGAGATGCCCAAAGGGCGTTATCGCAACATTACGGGCAATACAGCCACAGCATGGGGTTTGATGGCAGCTGCCGAGCGTAGCGGTCTGCGTCTGTTCTTAGGTAGTTATCCTATCACTCCTGCCACCGATGTGATGGTCGAACTCTCCAAACATAAGGGTCTTGGCGTTCGCGTGTTTCAGGCAGAGGATGAGATAGCTGGCATCTGCTCCGCTATCGGAGCCTCATACGCTGGAGCTTTGGCTTGCACCTCAACATCTGGACCTGGCTTATCTCTCAAGAGTGAGGCCTTGGGTTTGGCGGTGATGACCGAGTTGCCACTGGTAGTTGTGGATGTACAGCGTGGTGGCCCATCTACAGGTCTTCCCACCAAGACGGAACAGAGCGACTTGAATCAGGCACTCTATGGCCGCAATGGTGAGGCTCCCCTTATAGTAGTGGCAGCATCAAGCAGTGCCAACTGCTTCTATTGGGCATACACAGCAGCTAAACTGGCTATTGAGCACATGACCCCAGTTATCTTCCTTTCAGATGGCTATCTGGGCAATGGCTCACAGTTGTTCCGTATTCCTAAAGTGGCGGATTTGCCAAGCATCACTCCACGTTATGCTAAGCCTAATGATCCTGATTACCGTCCGTTCCGTAGAGATCCTGAGACATTGGCTCGCGAATGGGCTTTGCCTGGCATGGAAGGGTTGCGTCATCGCGTAGGTGGATTGGAGAAATGCCCAGACGGTCCGTTGAGTACCGATCCCGAAAATCATGCGTTGATGACCAAAAACCGTCAAGAATAAGTGGATCGCGTGGCAAACTATATCCCCGATCAGGAGGTTACAGGCAACGTAGATGGCGATTTGCTTGTGATAGGTTGGGGTGGTACC
This sequence comes from Candidatus Colimorpha onthohippi, assembly GCA_018064565.1. Lineage (GTDB taxonomy): Bacteria > Bacteroidota > Bacteroidia > Bacteroidales > P3 > Colimorpha > Colimorpha onthohippi. Next base: position 1,320 of record JAGHVA010000238.1, on the reverse strand, counting down.
AGTGGCGCTTTGACTCTGGCCGTTGAGGAGATGAATCGCGAAGGTAAGAAGGTTGCCTACACTCATTTCAACTATATCAGCCCATTGCCAAAGAATACTGGTGATATCTTGCGTCGCTACAAGAAAATTGTAGTATGCGAACTGAACAACGGACAGTTTGCTGGTTATCTTCGCACCAAATATCCAGAATGTGCCATGACCCAATACAACAAGATGATGGGGTTGCCATTTGAGGTAGGCGAGTTGAAAGCGGAGTTCAACCGTTTGCTGGAGAATAATTGATTAGCAGGTAAAAGCGACAGAGATAGTTTTGCTTTTATGAATCTAAATTCTTTAATCTGAAAAATTTAATCTCATGGAAAGACATTTTGTTCCCAAAGCGGACGGTCAATATAAAAGTGCGGATTTCAAGAGTGACCAGATGGTAAAGTGGTGCCCTGGTTGTGGCGACCACGCCATCTTAAGCTCGTTGCTTAACACATTTCCTAAGACAGGACACAAAAAAGAGAATATCTGTATGGTGTCGGGCATTGGTTGCTCCTCACGCATACCTTATTATGTGGATACCTATGGTTTTCATAGCATACATGGTCGTGCATGTGCCATAGCCACTGGCGTCAAGTTGGCCAATCCGCAACTCAGCGTATGGGTAAATATGGGCGATGGCGACTCGATGGCTATCGGTGGCAACCACCTCATTCATGCCGTTCGTCGTAATCAAGACCTCAATATCACCATCTTCAACAACGAGATTTATGGCCTTACCAAAGGTCAATATAGTCCAACCACCAAGTTCGGACAGATTACCAAGACATCTCCGTTTGGTACTATCGACTATCCATTCAATCCTGGCGAGTTGGTCATGGGTGCACAAGGCACGTTTTATGCCCGTGCTATCGATTGTATTCCGCAGTTGACTACCGATATCATGGCACGTGCTGCTAAGCATGATGGTACCAGTGTGGTGGAAGTATTGCAAAATTGTATGATTTTCAACAATGGTGCCCATGCCGCTATTACCAATCGTGAGGTTCGCGACGACCGTACCATAGTTCTTGAACACGGAAAACCCATGATTTTCGGCAAAGATCGCAACCGTGGTCTGCGCTTCAATGGTCGCTGTCTTGAGGCTGTTACCATTGGCGAGAACGGCGTTACGATAGATGATATCATGGTGCACGATGAAACCACTGAAGATACAGGTGTTCACATGATGCTGGCTCGTATGCATGGCGATTTGCCCGTTGCAGTTGGTGTGATTCGTAATGTCCACAAGACCTCATATACACAATTATATGAGGATCAGATGGACGAATGCAA
>JAGHVA010000276.1 GCA_018064565.1 Candidatus Colimorpha onthohippi | reverse complement strand
AAGTTGAACCAATATATGGCTTATCATCTCTAACTCATTGTTAGACAAGTGCAGTGCTTCTACTACCTGTTGGTTCTGCTCTACCACCATTGATGCAGCATATCGCAGCGGCATCTGCGCTTTTTCTGCGTGATCTTCTATCAGGTGCATTATGCTATGAAGGCAGCGGTGCATAGCACCTCCCTTCTCGCACACATCGCGCCGTTCGGGCCGTTCTTGATTGCGTGCTACATGCAGTGCGTGGTCCAGCAACTCGTCAATCCCATTGCCATCTATTGCTGATATTGGCACCACGGGTAGTCCTAACGTTCGCTCCAATTCGTTCACTCTGATGCTTCCTCCGTCTCTTTTTAACTCGTCTGTCATATTCAACGCCACCACCATAGGCATCTCCAACTCCATCAGCTGCATGGTTAAGTATAGGTGCCGTTCTAAATTGCTCGCATCTACCACATTTATTATTACCTCGGGGCGTTGTTTCATTACCCAATCCCGACTTTCTGCCTCTTCGGTACTATAAGGGGTAAGCGAGCATATCCCAGGCAAATCGGTTACGGATATCCCTTTTTTGCCTACCACGGGCTTCGTCTCTTTGCCCACCGTCTGCCCAGGATAGTTGCCTGCATGCCGTTTGGATCCTGTAAACTGGTTGAATAGCGTTGTCTTGCCGCTGTTGGGTTGCCCCATTAGTGCTATATTTATCGTAGATCCCGCAGGCAGTGGGTCGGCTTCTGCTCTATTGTGATATTTACCTCCCTCACCATATCCAGGATGCGCATAGTGCTCGTGTAAGGCGTTGTTGTACGCATAGTTGTCAGTTGATGTTGCTCCCTTACCGTCAGGCTCGCTGCCAAGTTTTTTTACCTCACCATCGCTCACCTCAATCAGCGCGGCTTCTCCTTTTCTAAGACTCAGCATATACCCATGCAAACACACCTCCATCGGGTCGCCCATCGGGGCATGCCTCACCATCTCTACCACTGTGCCAGGCACCAACCCCATATCCAGCAAGTGTCGGCGTAGTCCACCGTCACCGTTTACGTTCTCTATGGTAGCGCGCTTACCTATATGTATGTCTGCAATAGTCATGTGATTACGATTCGTTTCCATCTGTCGTTAAGTCGTTAATCAGAAATATCTACCTTGGCACGGATGGCCACAAACAGAGCGTTTGGCAGCGTCCTCCCTGTGCCCGACGGATGCAATATATACTGCACATCAGGTTGTATGCTCAAGTGGTTGCCAATACTGTATTGGTAAGTCAATTCTAAAGCAGTTTCATATTCTCTTGTTAACTCAGTGTCTGGAGTAAGCAAAAAGTGTGAAGTTGTTACCGCTATGCCCAATATTCCTTTGCTACTAAATAGTCCTTTTAGGTTTATGCCACCTGCCAGATCGATATCGTGCTGCAAATCCTCCGACAGTGCTATACTGCCCATCACAAACGGTGTTATTACCAGCCCATTGTTTCCGTGCCATACCTCTTGCCAGCAGTTTACATACAAGTTGGCAATCTTTTGGCTCGTTTCATACAATGCTCCCACAGTATATCCTCCATTGCCCAACCCACTCCAATGGGGCATAAACCCCACTTCGGCTGCTGCAATATACCCATCTTGTGGCGAGAGGTCGATATTCAAGTTGTATGGGTTTTGGTCAAAACCTATAGGCGTGTCGTACAAAGCTCCCTCTACATATAATTGTTCGCTTATATCATACCTCAAATTCACTCCAAGTCCAAAAATAGGAAATATCGGCACGTCCATATTCATTGATGCTACCGAGTGGATTCCGAAAGTAGAATTGAAAAACAACCCAGCTGGCTCACATACAGCATAGTTGGCACACAAGTCCTGCATACCTATAGTAAGCTGCAACGAACCCAACTGTTGTTGCAAATTAAAGTCCTGTAAAAAAATGTGTGTTCCTCCTTCTATATAATCAGCCACCTGGAAATCGCCTAACCACATCTCCGATGGTTTAACTCCGTGCGTGCTTCCCAATGTCAGCGTCAGCTTTCCACCGCGCCACCAACCCGCACGATCCGTATTCACCGCTATACCCGTATATCCATAGCCCAAATAGCCTCCACTTGCACTCAATCCCCCTCTCATATTACCAGCCATATCGGCATAATACGTGAATATTGGACTAATGGCGGACTTGTCAAACTCCTTGTTTACGTTGTCCGCTTTAACTTCTACCTGAAATGCTGCGAATCCTATTAGGATAGTCGCTGCTAAAAATGCTTTGAATTTCATTTTGTTAAATGTGTTAAAAAAAAGAAAGAACAATGTTTTTACATGCGCAAAGTTACAATTTTTTTTTCAATTTATCTTAGCGAGTCTGCCTGTCGGCTGAAGATCGTTTTTGATAAGCCGAGCGTATAGTGAAGCTTGCTATCACTATGCCGAGGCAAGTAAACCGACCTGCGGGAGGTCCTGAGAACCGCTTAGTTATATAACAGCGAATAACGGCTGTTGTGAAACAATAAGTATTATTT
>JAGHVA010000131.1 GCA_018064565.1 Candidatus Colimorpha onthohippi | reverse complement strand
TACTAAACCGAAGCCTCCAGCAGCAATAACTGCCAGAGGCTTCGGTGCCTTTAGGTTATAGGAACGAGTTCTGAAAAAAAACTGACTTATTCGTCGCCTTTAGGAAGAGCCTTGAAACCAAGCCCCAAAATCTCGGTGCTGTCGATTACGTTGACAAAAGCCATCGGGTCGAGGTGATGGATAGAGGCTTTGAGTTTGACTAAGTCGGCGCGATCGAGCGATACATAAATCATCTTGCGCTCGGCACCTTGATATAAGCCAGTGCCAGCAAAGCAGGTGCCGCCACGGTGAAGGTCGTTGAGGATATAATCGCGCACCTCTTCGATTTCGTTGGTAATGATGAACACAGTCTTGTAACTCTTGGTACCTTCCACCACAAGGTCGATAACTTTGCTTTCAATATAAATAACGATGATAGAATAGATAGGTAGGCGGATGTCGCCGAATGCCACGAGGGTGGTGAGTGTGATGCAACTATCTACAATCAACACCAAAGTGCCAAGACTAATCTTGGTATATTTGTGTAGGATCATAGAGATGATGTCGCTGCCGCCAGAAGTGGCACCTGCCTTAAAAATAAGACCGATAGCCACACCGTATATTAAGCCAGCTACAATGGTGTTTAAGATATAATCGGGCATAAAATAACCTCCTTGCTGGTTGATGGCTACCAAGGCATCGCTGATTTCTTCGTTGAGAATCTCGCCATCGTGGATGAGTGGCGCATAGCCATAGGTGCTTTCGAGCAAGAAGGTAAAAAGGAATATCAATATCGTAGAAATAACCGTCTTTACCCCAAAGCGGGGACCAAGAATCCATGTGCCGATAAGAAGCAATGGGATATCCATGCAGATAGCGTAGAGAGAGATTTTCCAAGGCCAAAGTGTGTTGAGCACGTTGCTCAGACCATAGGTGCCGCCAGGAGCCAAATTGTAGGGGTTGACAAACATCACATCGCCAATGGCGAAGAGCGCGCTACCTGCAATTAGCAGCAGATAGGATACCAGTTCAGAACGGAATTTGGTTGAATCCATAGTAAGATAATAATGTGGATATTGATATTGAATTATTTTTTTTTAGAATGTATAAATCAACATGGCATCGATGCGGTTGGCATGTCCTTGAGGTGATGGGTCGGTAAGCGATGCGTAATTGTGCCGCTCACCATAAAGATACTCAATGCCTACCATAGTGTATTGGTCTATGTTGTAAAATAGGTTGGCTGCAACATATTGACTGCTTTTGTAGGTTGGGACGGTTGTGAGATACAAACTATACTGGTCATAGACCGACCCTCGTGAACTGGTAGCAACGCAGCCATAGGTGATAGAAGCAAAGAATTTCTGGTTGAACTGGTGCTGTACGGAGAAGTAGCCGCCATACACAGGTAGGGTGGTAAGCTGCGTGCAGCCGAAAGGCACTTTCTGGTCAAGGTTATTAGCCCATCCAGGGTCGAAAGTTGCTTTGTATATGTTATCGTCCGTCCAAGACTGCGCCACCAAATCGACTTCTGCACCAGCCAAATCGGCTATATATTGAGCTATGCCCCTACCATAAACCCCTTGGAATGTTACAAAAGTGCGACTTCCGAGATTAACCTTACCGCTCAGAGCGGCACCAAATCCTATCTCGTTGGAACTTGCATCGTTGCCTACCACTTGCAGGTTGACGCTACGATAGTGTAGCCGCCTGTAAACACCTGATAACTGCAGATGCCCCCAATCGTCGTGCAACTTGATATGAGCAGTAAAGTCCGGCATAGACTGGAACTCGACATTTACATATTGTTCGTAAATATCGCTAATGGGCGACTTCGAAATTTCGGCAGCCATTGCCACCTCCCACCGATTACCAATAGGCAATGTGTAGCCAATCAGCGGGTGTACATTGTCTATCTGAGTGTTAGGCCCCTGAAGGTCAACCGTCTGGACACCAGCGGCGAGATCCATAAAAAACGAGTACGTCTTACCGACCGACAAGCCATCGTAAGAGACATAGACTTTTTTGAGTTCAATGCCGTTGTCGCCGATAGCCGACAACTCGCAGAAGGCAATCAAATTGTGATTGCCAAGTTTGGAACTTGCCTTGAAATTGATTTTTGAATTAGTCATGCTCATGCCAAAATGATTGGCATAACGAGTAGGCGATGCGATATCGAAAGTAGAAAACCCCGTGGCATTGACCGAACCATTAAAGTCCTCGAACGTAGTAAAATGAACCACGCCGCCAATGCCGAAACTGAACGTCTCGTCCTCGTTGGTCATCATAAAGCGTGGATTGCTGGGGTCGCTGTAGGCTTTTTGAAAGAAACCGCGTTCTGCCTTATATGTACCCCAACAATTCTCGTTCTGTACAATATGCAAACCATTCTGCATTGTAGCACCTATGCTATCCTGTGCTTGCGCAATGGAGACACAGCATATTAGCAATAGTATAAATAACAGATTGTTGCGCATGATATCAAGATAAGACGAACCAAGATGCAAAGTTAAAACTTTTTTCACAATTGTAATGTTAAAAAAAACACACAGCAAATTACTGTTATTTATCAAATAATATGTAACTTTGCAAATTCGTATTATTGTGTAATTATGGATGAGGATTTGAATATCAACGAGCAGCAAGTCAGCAAAAATCAGGACAGTGATAGTGCGGACGGGCAGGAAGTTGCAAATGCGGATATTGGAGGCGTATCGGACTCCAGTGCCGCTGGCAACACGATATCGCTGAACAGCATGTTTCGCGACTATTGGATAGACTATGCCAGCGATGCGATATTGGACCGG
>JAGHVA010000020.1 GCA_018064565.1 Candidatus Colimorpha onthohippi | reverse complement strand
CCTTTAATCTGAGTCTCGATGGGGTCTTTCTCAAAGTCATGTACCTTGCCTGCTCTGGCCTGCGGCACCATATCCATGTGAGCCTGCAATACCACCGCCTTACGGTTCTCCATACCTGGAGTTGCTGGAACACTCATAATCACGTTGCCAGTCTCATCCACCTTACAGTCGATATTGCGATCTTTGGCCCAACCAACCAGAAACTCGCGTACTTTTTCTTCATGTTTGGAAGGACGTGGACAGCGTGTCAGGGAGTAAAAGTTACTCCATACTTCTTTAGGTTCTAAATCTTTAATTGTCATAACTGTAAAATATTTTTAATAGGTTACACTTTTCTTCATTTCATGTACTACTACAGTAAACCTCACCATTCCGACACAATCCGCTTCAAACAAGTATCCAAGCGTCTGTATAGTTGGTCTGACTCTCTGCTGCCATACTGCGACCATAACGAAGAGACAGGATTGTCGGCAACACTGAAATCCAGATAATCAACAAGTGAGATATCGTTGCTGAATCGGATCCACTGCTGACGTTGCGAACGCAAGAGTACGTCATTTTCTGGCATAGTATTCTCTCGCGATTTGAATTGGTCATATATAAACAACGCCATCTTATGGCACACCTCTCCACGTATTCTTAAAACTATATTGTATGGCGACAACGTTTTGTTTGATAATTCCAACAACTCGTACCAAATTCTGTTAGCTTCGTCATAATAGGTGTAACGACAGAGCGTCAGCGATTGATTAAAATTATCGTCGTCATTCTGGTTGGGAGCCACACAAACAAGGTCAATATCAGCCAGTTTGTTTATCGAATACACAAACTGGTAACACGGCATACCTGTAGCAAACAACAAAAAAGCATTGGTCTCATACGGGTTGCTATCTTGATCGAAAAGAACTATCTTAGTCATACTTCCTATACACTAAACGATGCTACACTTCAAATGCCTGCTGCTCACGGAAATCGGGACGGTATGTTTCCGATGCCGAGAGTTCCTGCACCCAACCGTTGTAAAAGCCCAACTGATGGTAATGATTCACAACCTGGGCATACTCCTCTGGTGATACTGTACGACGCAACGGTGCAGGCAATTCAACGCCCTGTGGTGGGAAATACTGCGCCATAAGCGAGATATGGATATTCATCGGCAGATTGTCCGCCATCCAATCCAACACGCCCATGCTGTTATGCACCTGCCCTGGCAATACCAGATGACGCACAATCACACCCCTAAATGCCATTCCACGATCGTCGCACAACAATCCGCTTCCCTTTTGTCTGCACATCTCGCTGATTGCCAACTGCGCCTTCAGCGGATAGTCCGCAGCATGACTCCACTCTGCAGCAAGCGAACTATCAGAATATTTGAAATCAGGAAGATAAACATCAATATATGGTTCCAGCATCCGCAACATCTCAACACTGTCGTACCCATTGCTGTTATAAACCACAGTCGGACAGACTCCATCCGAATGAAGTGCCTCAATCAAACTTGGTATGGTGGCAGCATAATGCGTGGGGCTAACCAACCCCAACACTGGTTCGCTGTCAGCCAAAACTGACTCCACCCTTTGCACCACCTCACGCAACGAATGGTAGAATATCATGGATGCGTCAACAGCAGCCCTGCTAATCTTATAATTCTGACAATATACACACTGCAGGTTGCAATGGGCGTAAAAAAGATTGCATATACCCTTTTCTCCACACAACGGTGGCTCTTCGCCCAGATGTCGGCACACCGAGGCCACTTCAGGATCAAGTCCCGACGCACAAAAACCTTTCACTCTAATGCGATCCGCCACACAATGGCGCGGACAGCAAGCACAAGTACCCTCCCCTGATATAAAACTTATATTCATTACGGGGTGCAAAGGTACACAAAAAAAAGCGTACTCACAATATTTTTGAGCAAGACATCTCTGTTTGAAGTAAAATAATTGTATCTTTGCCAAACATTATTCAACACTTACGCTTTACTAACTATTGAAAATGAGACACCTCACTCTTATCAAACAAATTTGCGCCACCGTTGTTACCATCGTGCTCATCATCATCATGTTTCCGCACAAGAGTCACGGCACACACTACGACTATGCACTCGGGGCATTTTGGAAATCTAACGATTTGTATGCGCCGTTTGATTTTCAAGTAGTAAAAGACGCTGAACAGAAAGCCAATGACCTCGCATTGGCTAAATCAAAATGTGTCCTTTTTTATCAACCCGACAGCAATGCGCATACCACCGCCATCCAACGGCTGATGAAATTGCGGTTACCCTCCAGCCAGCATAATGCACTGCGCAAATCAATCGACAGCATATACAAAATCGGCTATATAGAGCTCGCTGACGAATACCCTGACGTTCAAAACCACACCATCGTCATACTGACTGGCAACAGCGGAACCGAACACAAACCTTCTGAATTTGTATTACCCACCAGCCTGTCCGATGCACTACTGATTGATTCTATTTTGGCACCCAGCCTGAGATTCGACAACACACGCACACAGTTGGAGTTAGACTCAAGACTTTCCCAGTTGTCCTACACATCACAAGTAATCACCACTGGGCAACTTATCGTTGCCAAAGGCGAATTGGTAACACCCGAGAAGGTTGCCATGCTATCTTCGCTCGAAGCCGAGAACGACAAGCGTTTTATTGAGCAGTACAATCCTTATGCCCATTATATAGGACGGTTTATGTTGTGTGCCATCGCCTTCGCCGCCTTGTTTATGTTTCTTAAGGTTACCCACCACCGTATTCTTGACAGCACAACCAATATCATCATCGTCTTAACCACTATTCTGTTGATGACATTATCTATGTCGCTCGTGATGCAGGTGCGGAGCACATGGTTTTTGGTAGTGCCACTCTGTATCGGTCCTATCTTGATTCATGCCATCTACGACATGCGGGCAGCCCTATATGTGCACCTGACCACCATCATCATACTCGGACACATGGTTCCAGACAGTTTTGAGTTCATATTTTACCAACTCATCGCAGGTATGATGAGTATCATCACCGTGAAGGACTTCGAACGGAGAAGTCAATTTTTTGTAGTGAGCCTCGTTATTTTTGTAACCTATGCCACCATATATACATGTGGTATCTTATGGCAGGACACCAACCTGCACAACCTGCGACCCGACCGGTACCTCATCTTCTTCATCAACGCAATCCTTACGTTGCTGGCGCACCCCTTGATTTACCTTTTTGAACGCAGTTTTCACATCACCACCAACCTCTCGCTAATGGAGATTGCCAACACCAACACGCCTGCTCTGCGCGAGTTGTCGCGGCGAGCCCCAGGCACGTTCCAACACAGCATGCAAGTAGCCAACCTCAGCGAAGACATCATCAGCGAGATTGGCGGTAACGCACTGCTGGCAAAAGTGGGAGCCATGTATCACGATATTGGGAAAATCAACGCACCTATCTATTTTACCGAAAACCAAAACAGTGGCTACAACCCACACACCGAACTCTCTTGTGAAGAGAGTGCTCGCATCATCACTCAACATGTTATCGATGGTATAGCTTTGGCACACCAATACAAACTTCCTTCCGAGATTATTGACTTCATCCGTTGCCATCACGGCACTACCTATACTGGTTATTTTTACACCAAGTACAAAAACGAGCATCCCAACGAGGAAATTAACGAATCAGTATTCAGATATCCTGGTCCCACTCCCTACTCGCGCGAGACCGCTGTAGTGATGATAGTAGATAGCGTAGAGGCTGCCTGCAAAAGCCTACACGAGCACGACAAAGAGCATATCGACAAGATTGTGGATAGCATTGTGTTTGGCAAGATAGAGGCAGGTCAGATGAGTTCATGCACACTAACTTTCAACGACATAAGCAATATCCGGCGAATGCTCAAAAGTCGTATGCTCAGCATCTACCATGCCCGAATAGCCTATCCTGTGGCCTCAGACAAATCCAAATAGCCAGCAATTCACTCACCCCTCCTATCCCATCGTACAAGCAAAATTGATGGAGATTAACCTATAGAGCGCATCACACGGAGAGTTACCTCAACTTGTTGCGCTCGTAGTGGTTGCGCACATAGCACCAAAAGCCTACAAAGCCTATCATATTCACAACCCAGCCCACCCAGAAAGCTGCACTATAACCCCAGTGCTCGGCACAAACGCCTCCCAACAAGATACCTAATCCAACACCCAAATCCCACGACACCAGTATCGAACTGTTGGCGGTACCCCTCTGCGTATGGGGTGCTAAGTTGATAAACATATTCTGATAGGCAGGATACATGTGACCATTGCCTAATCCGATAATCAGCGCAGCTCCATAATATCCAAACACATTGGGCACCGCTGCAAACAATAGGTAACCGCACAACGACACGCTAATTCCCAAACCTGCATTGTAAGATATCTTGCCCTCGCGTAAAGCTTTATTGCCCTGCAGGCGCGACAAGATCAGTCCTAACGAAATCAGTAGAAAAAAGATACCAGCACCTGCGCTGATACCCAACTGCTCCTGACCATAAATAGCCACGTATGTTGACACGATGCCATACGAGAACGAGAAGCAGACTATAGTGAGTGCAGCTCCTGTGCCTTTGATAAGAAAAAAGCGGTCAAGCGACAACGGTTGTGCGTCTTTTTTCAACTCTTTCCGAGGTGCCTTGATAGTAGCATCGACCAACAATCCTACTACAGCCACCACCATCGAAATCCAAAACAATATCTCAAAATTATGCGTAACATGATATATCCAGATAGCGAGCGATGGACTGATTGCCGTTGCGATATTATTGCTAAGCCCATAATAGCCGATACCTTCTGTACGGCGCGATGATGGCAATACATCGATAGCCATCGTGTTATTTGCCACCGTAGCTGTGCCGAATGGTGCTCCATGAAACGTGCGCACCAACGCAAAAAGCAACAACGACCCCGCAACGATATATCCCACAAAGAACAACGTGAAGAGAAAAAAGCTAATCATCAGCACCGTCTTGCGCTTAAACCGATCCACGATATATCCACTGAACAGACGCGACAACAATGCCAAAACAGCATAACCAAAAAGCACCATGCCTACGGTATCTTTGTCGGCAGCGAACGTGTCGTGCAGGTAAATCGGCAACAACGGCGTCACCAAATAAAATGAAAAAAATATCATAAAATTGGCGACCCATGTCTTTAGATAATTCGCATTCCACAATTTCTCTTCCATAGCAGACGGTTTGTTTGATTGACAGATAGACTATTCGCGATAATATACCCGCTTAACCCTCGGCGACACCGATGTCAAAACCTCATAAGATATGGTACCTGCCAGATCCGCCAGATTAACCAATTGCTTAGCATCACCAAATATGACCACTTCGGTGCCCTCTGCACAAGAGATACCCGTTACATCCACAAAACACATATCCATACAGATACTACCTATTATTGGTGCCTGGTGGCCGTTGATGAACACCTTACCCACTCCATTACCCAAAATACGACTCAATCCATCTGCGTAACCAATAGGGATTATGGCTATACGCGAATCGCATTGCGCAATCCACCGACGGTTGTAGCCTACCGAGTCGCCTTTCGGAATATCTTTTACCTGCGAAACGCGCGTTTTGACCTTGCTTACAGAAAGGAGATGTCGTTGAACGTCTGGTTCAGGCGAGATTCCATATAGACCGATGCCTAATCGAACCATATCCATCTGAGCCTCAGGAAAACGCGTGATGCCCGAAGAGTTAAGGATATGACAACAGACGGAATCATCTTTCAGTGATTTTTTTAGTTCTGTACTCCATTTTCTAAAACGGTCAATTTGCGTTCTGGTAAAATCATCCATCGCAGGATCTTCGCTACAGGCAAGATGCGAGAATATGGATTGAACCCGCAATGGACAATCCTTTTCGGAAAGTCTTGCCGACAGCTCATTAAGATCCTGGTATCCAAAACCAAGTCTGTGCATACCCGTATCCAACTCAATATGGATAGGTATCTTCTTGCCTCCTTTGACGAACAGGGATGCCGCAGAGGCGAACAGCTCGAAAATCCTAAAACTATATATATCTGGCTCAAGATTATACTGGATGATATCTTGAAAACTGCTTTCCTCAGGATTCATCACCATTATAGGTAGAGATACCCCTCCCCTACGCAACTCCACACCTTCGTCGGAATATGCCACCGTGAGATAATCCACATTATTATATTGTAACACATTGGCAACTTCTACCGTACCCGCACCATACGACGAGGCTTTGACCATAGCCATCATTTTGGTCGTTGAGTTGATCCGCGACCGATAATAGTTTAGATTATTGACCAGTGCATTTAGATCCACCTCCATGATAGTTTCATGCGTCTTGCGTTGCAACATCTTGACGATATGCTCAAATCTAAACACACGAGCACCCTTAATCAGCACTGTTTCATTGTTGAAACGAGACAACGCATGTTTCTTCAAAAACTCATCGGTATCTATGTAAAAATACGATTTGGGGACGTCAAACAGATGCTTATTTCGGCACAGAGCATCACCGATACCTACCAAACAATCCACCTTACGCAGTTTCAACAACTGAGCTACCTCTTCATACAAATCAGTCTCGAACATACCCGTTTGCACCATATCACTCAATATCAGTGTATGCTTGGTATGTGTCGTGTCGTTTGCCAACACCTCCAAGGCAATAGATAACGAGTTTAGGTCAAGACTATAACCGTCATTGATTAATAGGCAATTATGAGTACCTTCTTTCATCTCCAACCGCATTTCGATAGGAGTAAGATTGGCACTACGATGAACCACTGTAGACAGATCATAACCTAAATAAAGCATTGTAGCAATACAATGCAACGCATTTTCTGTCGAGGCTCTATCCACAAACGGGATCGACACAGCCGTCTCTTGTCCTTGGTAACTTATATGGATTATCGTGTGACCGTTGACCAACTCCTGCGAGCATACACGAAGCATATCATCTGGCGAATGGCCCCAGGTGAACCGTTTCACATTACGCAGCCCCTCTGCGCGCAATATAGCAGAATGTATCTCTTGATAATCGGAACAATAAATCAACGTATCAGCATTCAAAAACAGCTGTAGTTTCTCAGCAATTTTGTGCGACGTGCTCAAAAAATTCTCATCGTGCGCTTGTCCAATATTCGTAAAGATACCTATCGTGGGATTGATAACCCTACGCAATTTATCCATTTCACCTGGCAATGAAATTCCTGTCTCAAAGACACCTAACTCCGCACTACCCGAAAGTTGCCATACCGACAACGGGACACCTATCTGCGAGTTATAACTGCGCGGACTTATCACAACACGTCGGTCAACAGAAAGCATCTGATACAACCAATCCTTCACTATCGTTTTGCCATTGCTTCCTGTGATTCCAATAATAGGGATATCATACTTCGCCCTATGCTCTTCGGCGAGTTGCTGCAATGCCCTCACCACATCAGGCACCATCCATACATTCGCATCCTTGATTGTTTGCAACACCTCTCTTTCCTCCAACGTGAGGTTATTGCTGACAATAAAATTACGCACGCCCTTATCATACAACTCCACGACATACCTAAAGCCTGTATTACGAGCAGTGGGAATAGCAAAAAACAAACTCCGACTCGCCGATGTCAACTTTCTACTGTCCGTAAGCAGAATATCCACCTGACGGGTATCGTCGGTTATGTAGCATTCGCTACAACGCAAAATGCTGTTTATTGTTGATACTACCATACTATATATTACTATTTGTTTTATTTCATAGCACCGTTTTCTCACTCACTGCCTGCCGAAAGGCATGTCGACACACAAGCTTGCTTGTCTGCGCTCGGCTTATCGAAAACGTTCGTTGCTTCGCAACAGTCGTTTTCTCGCCTCGACACACAAGCTTGCTTGTCCGCACTCGGCTTATCGAAAACGTTCTCACGCATACGAATAAAGCAAGAACCCAACTGACATCGCAGACAGAAACGATGCTGACAATATTCGTTATACAGTTGAATTAACGCTTGGCTTTGAGCCGCATCATGTGGTACAATACCAGCCCGTTTCCATATATCTACAACACGATTGCTCTCTGGTGTTATCTGCCTTAACAAGTCCACCGCACGCTCCTTACAAGCCTCATCGCCATGTGAATTGCCATACTCAAAAAGTATCGGAACCCATGCGTTGATGATAATACTA
>JAGHVA010000005.1 GCA_018064565.1 Candidatus Colimorpha onthohippi | reverse complement strand
ATTATATTGTGAGTTGTAGTACAAATTATTTGACCTATTGCCTACTAAAGGTTATATAGTATTGAGGCTTGTATGGCTAATGTGCTATTGTAGTGTGGACGCATATAGAGCATGTATTGTTTTTGTGTATCGGTAAGTCCATAATAATATGCCGCTTCGGCTGAGACCTCTATCTTGTTTTTGATGCTGAAGCTTGCACCGCCGCCGAACATGAGACCGGCGTCAAACCTATTGTCGCGCTCATCGTTGAATTCCCAATCTGTGTCAAAATTGGTACTTTCTACATCTCCATACAGCAGGTAGTTCATGGTAAAAGTATTGCCCGACCGATGTCCTGACAGCCAATAACCCACATAGCCTCCAGCAAAGGCAAACAGCCTGAACGGATAGCCTACTTGTACTTGTACAGCTAAAGGCAACGAAATATAGTTGTTGGTGTAGTTGGTATTGATGATGTTTGAGCCGTTGTAGCCCATGCGGTCCATCTTGTAATTTTTTTGAATCCATACCATGCTGGCGCGTGCTGCCAGCCATTTGGCTATCTGGTATCGACCAGTGATGCCAACGGTGGCTCCATCACCGCTTTTGTAGGTGATATAACTTGCGTAGTCGGGTACTTGAATGCTTGGCGTGTTGGTGCAGAAACCGCCCGTGATACCTACAGACCAAGGCGATTTGGCTCTTTGTTGTGTTGATTCTGCAGTTGGAGTGTTTTGTGCTGATGCTATTCCCGTAATGGCAATCAGCATCAAGCCTAAAACAAGGTGTCTTTTTTTCATTGAAATTGGTTTGATAGTGTTATTATTAGTTGTTTTTGTCGGTTAAGGGATCGAAGACCGAAGAATTAAACATCAAAACATCGAAATGTCGAAACATCAAAAATCGAAACATCAAAAATCGAAACATCAAAATATCGAAACATCAAAACATCAAAAAATCAAAACATCGAAAAATCAAAACATCAAAACATCAAAACATCCAAAAAATCCAAAAATATCAAAATTACTTGCTTCTTCAGGTTCGGTTACGTTTGGGCACATCTCTCTCTGTTTGCACCAGATGAAACAAACGGTTTCTATAAGCCAGGCTTGCTGCGCTGGGCTTATCTAAACCGACGGTTGCAAAGCAACAAAGTCATTCTTTTATTCTTCGCTGCTCACAAATGGGTAGCTGTATTGCTCGGCAGGGGCAAATGTCTCCTTTACTGCTTGCGGCGACACCCAGCGGAGCAGGTTTAGGTAGGATCCAGCTTTGTCGTTGGTGCCACTGGATCTTGCACCGCCAAAAGGCTGCTGACCTACTACCGCACCAGTGGGCTTGTCGTTGTAGTATATGTTTCCTGCTGCATATTTCAGTATCTCGTCGGCTTGGCGTAGTGCTTTGCGGCAGGTGCTGAATATAGCACCTGTGAGCGCATAGGGCGATGTGCTGTTGCAGAGTTGCAAGGTCTGCTCATATTGATTGTCCTCGTACACATAAATGGTAATGATGGGTCCGAATATCTCCTCGCACATGGATTTGTAGTCAGGCTTTTTTGCCAATATAACGGTAGGCTGAACAAAATAGCCCACGCTTTTGTCGCCAGTGCCGCCAAACACTATCTCGGCATCGGCACTTTGCTTGGCGTCCTCTATATAGCGCATGCAATTGTCGAACGATGTTTCGTCGATTACAGCATTGACGAATGCCGAAAAGTCGCGCACATCGCCAACCTTGATGTCTGCAATCATCTCGCCTACAATCTGTTTTACCTCAGGCCACAGCGAGGCTGGCAGGTAGGCGCGAGAGGCTGCTGAACACTTCTGCCCCTGATATTCAAAAGCTCCGCGCACAATAGCCGTCGCCACTTGTCGGGCATTGGCGGAGTGGTGGGCAAAAATAAAGTCTTTACCGCCAGTCTCGCCTACAATCTTAGGATAGGTGCGATAGGTGGATATGTTGTCGCCGATAGACTTCCAGAAGCTATTGAATGTCTTGGTGCTTCCCGTAAAGTGGACGCCAGCAAAATCGGGGTTGGCAAATGCCACGCTGCCGATAAGCGAACCGCTTCCTGGCAAGAAATTGACTACACCATCGGGGAGCCCCGCCTCTTTGTAGATCTTCATCAACAGATAGTTGCTGAGTAGGGCAGTAGTAGATGGTTTCCATATTGTTACGTTGCCCATCAGCACAGGACTCATAGCCAGATTGCTGGCGATAGAGGTGAAGTTAAACGGAGTAACAGCCAGTACAAACCCTTCTAATGGGCGGTAGTTGACGTAATTGATGGTTCCGGCATCGCTACACGGCTGGTCGCTGTATATCTGCGACATGTAGTAGGCGTTGTAGCGCAAGAAATCAGCCAACTCGCATGCGCTGTCAATCTCTGCCTGCATGGTAGTCTTGCCTTGACCGAGCATGGTGGCGGCATTGATGAGGTAACGATATTTTCCGCAAATGAGGGTGGCGATTTTAAGGCACACACTGGCTCTGTCCATCCAAGGTGTATTGGCCCATTCGCGACGGGCTTCCATAGCTGCTGCTATTGCCATCTGAACCTCTTTCTCGCTCACTTTGTGGTATTGCGCCAGCACATGATGGTGGTCGGTGGGCATCACCACTTGTCCCATATTACCAGTACGGATTTCTTTGCCTCCTATAATAATAGGTATTTCAGTAACCGTATTGAGCAACTCGTCGAGTGCTAACCTGATTTGCTTGCGGTCTGAACTACCTGGATTGTATCCTCGAACGGGCTCGTTGGTGGGTTTTGGAAACGAAAAAATAGTGTTGTTCATATACTTTAGGTTTTAAGGTTTATTCATAATAACGCATGATGCTTCTGCAGCACATGCTTGTATTTTGAGTTGCAAAGGTAATATTTTTTTTTGATATAGGGCGCACTACCTGCTTATTCTCGTTGATAGTTGTCTCCGCTTAGAATAATTCTTTGTTCGGGAGTCGCATACCGTGCGGGAATTGTGTGTTGTAGGTTGGTTGTGATGTATTGGTTTAGGATATCCACATCTGTGCTGGCAGGTATATCGATAAGTGTCAGGTTGTCGAGCCGTACGCCGCAGCCCATGTTTTGTAGTACATAGCTGTTTGAGGCAACGCGGTATAGTTGATTTGGACGGATGGGCAAATAGCTATCTGATGTGGCATTATAAATAGTAACATCGTACACACGCCGCGCACCATGTATGCTCTTTAGGGTGGATAGGTCGTCCCACTCTATGTGACAAGGTGTGGTGGTGTCAATCGTATATCGTAAGCCCGACACCTGTAGAAACCTCCCATCGGCATTGGGCGCATTGGCACTGGCTGCCTCGAGCAAGTCCAACAACTGCTGTCCGCTCAAAAGCGCCAGACAGGTGTGGTTGTTGAATGGCAACACGGTGTAGATATCGTTGAATGTGATGCTGCCCTGATGGATGGGCGCACGGATAGCACCACCATTGATAATGGCGACATCAGCGTGCAGTGTTATCCGATAGGCATCTGCGATTAGGTTGCCTATCCCGGCTTCACGCATTCTGACAATACGTTCGTTTTGACTGTTGACAATGGGGAGTGTAGCTTGGCTATAACCTATCTCCTGCTGGAATATGCCAGACAAATCCGACTTTAATTTCAGAATTGTGTCGGCAACAGCATTGTAAGTGATTTCATTTTGGGGTATATCGATAAGCTGTGTTTGGATATGACCTGTAGCGTGCTGAATATGCAGCCAGCCTATATGATCGAATTGGGTTCCTGTTGACGAGAGGATGGTGCTGTCGCCGTTGCTATTGGTAACATACCGTTGCTGAATTACACTATGAGAGTGCCCATCAAGCACTACATTGATATGCGAAGTATGTTGAATGAGTTCAACTGAAGTTGGCGAGTCGTCGCAGTCGCCTAAATGCGAGAGTACTACCACATAGTCGGCACCTTGTTGTTTGACGAGGTTTACCGTGTGTTGTACTATTGAGTAAAGGCTGTCGTGTTGAAAGGTGTAGCCTATATTGCCTGTGCTGTCGGTAAAATATTGAGGAGATGATGATTTGATAGAAGCAGGTGTGGCAACCCCGATAAAGGCGATGCGCACGCCACTTAGAGTCCGAATTGAGTAAGGTGCAAAGATAGTGGTGTCGGCTGTAACAGATTTGAAGTTGCAGCACAAAATCTGTGCGGAAAGCAGATTGGAAAAACGGTGCAACTGCTGCATGCCATAATCGAACTCGTGGTTGCCCAACGTGGTGTAGTCGTAGCCTACAGCGTTGACAACACGTATAGGATACTCGCCTCTGGAGTAGGCACCCATTGTAGAACCCGACACAAAGTCGCCGCACGATACCACTACTACGTTGGGCGTATAAGCCGCTGCACTATCCCGTAAGGCTTTCATGTAGGAATAGCCATCTATCTGGCAATGAGCATCGTTGTCGTATAGGATAATGATGTCGGACGGATGTGGATGGCATGGCGGCTGCACTGCCATCAAGCAATCGCAGATAACGATTCCGACAATCAGCGTAATATAGTGTAGGGGGTTCATGGATGTGTGGTCACACTGTTCTTTCTCAAAAGAAAACAGTGAATAATGGCATCATCCCATTATTCACTGTTTGATATTGGTCGAAACTATCTATGCAGTTTTTGTGTCTCGCACTCCCGAGTGTCAACTACCCGCATTTGTGTTATCACCATGCTGTCGCCTTGTTTCTTGACATACACCTTCTTTATGGTCTCATCGCAGTAAACCAGGTCGCCATGAAAATATTGGCGTACTATCAAAATGGCATGTGTGTCGTCGATGGTCTCCATTCCCAATACTTCCATCTCCATCTGAACGTTGCCATGATAGCGCTCCTTGACCAACTTTCTCAAATTGGAGATATACTGCGAAGCGGTGCGGGTTTTGACTTCTTCAAAGTTGGATACCTCTATGGGTGTTTTGCTGTTTTCGAACAGCGCAAGCATTGGCTTGGCATTGTAGTCGCGACAGAACTGGGTTGATACCTGGCTAAACCTATTTGCAAAGCGGCGTGCCTCATCGGTTACGGCTTCTGAACCCTCGTCGGTTACGGTACACAGCAACTCGTAAAGAGGTTTTAATTCATAATATAACTGCGTCACTTTGGCTACATTCCCCTCTTTTTGTGCCGCAATGGCATCGTCTATGCGGTTGCAGAGTCTGCCAGCATCGTTCATTACAGCCGCTAACTCGTAGGCGCGTGTGGTGTTTTTGACACGAGCTATCTCTTTCTGTGTTCTTGATACCAACTGCTGAGCTGCGATATAAGTGCGTACCGCCGACAACTGCCCCTGGACATACTCGTTGTTGTCCAACTGCTGTGCTTGTGCATAGTAGCTCTGCGCAACGGCATAGTTCTGCTCTTTGTAAGCTTTGTCGGCACTTGCCAAGAGTGCGTTGTAGCGGCTGTCTATCTTGTTTAGGTTGGCGTTTATCTGACGTGTGTGGACACCATTTTCGGGCTGTGCGTACTGTTTGGCTTTTAGGTAATTGCTGCGTGCAATACCCCAATTGCTCTCGTCTTTCATGTTGGTGTCGCCTATCAGTTTGTATTCCGCAAACGGCATCTCGATGGTCTCTAATGTGAGCGCCCCACCCTTTACTATGCCCTCATCGTTTATGCGCATACCCTTGATAGTCCAGATAAACGTGGTTGCATACTGCACGTTTTCAAACATATAACTGCTCTCGGTAGAGAAAGTGCTGGCTACCGAACCATCGTACTGATCTACAGAGATTACGGCAGCAGTAGGGTTGATGTCGAACTCACCGTAATAGAGCACTACTCCAGTGGCTTTGACATGTGCCGCCGCTATGTTTTGCAGATATACCAATGTGGCTGGCTTGCATTGAGCGTTTTTTATCTGCTTGTTCATCTTGCAATGACACATACGGTCTATCTTTTGGGTTAGATATGACCGCAAATAGTCTCTATTGACGTCCGCCTGCGCACAAACGATGCCCTGCATCAGCATGGCACACACGAGTAATCCAAGTCGTAGTTTATTCATTATTATATATCTATATAATTGGGTCCTTTATGAATATCTGTGTAAAAAAAACGATGCAAATTTAAGATTTTTTTTTGATTTGTATTAACTTAACTTACGATTACTTCGTTCATTTTATCGCACAGCAGGTATTTCTGCGCTATTTGCAGTATTTGTTGCGGTGTGATAGTTTGTATGGTATTGAGATATTGTTGTGTAAATTGGTCTGTAATGCCTCCAGAATACATCTGTGCGCACCGTTCGGAACGCTCAAACACACCATCTATGCTTCTCAAGAAGTCGCCCTCCATATATTTGCATACCATAGCCAACTCTTCGTTGGGTACCTCCTCTTGGCGCAGGCGTTCCATCTCATAGTGGATCTCCGATATGGCATCGGCTACACTTTCGGTGGCGATTTCTGAAGCAATGGTGAATAAAATACCATCTCGTGAGGCTGTCGTGAAGCTGTTTATCCCATAGGTAAATCCTTTGTCTTCGCGGATATTCGACATCAGTCTTGAACCGAAATAGCCTCCAAACAATGTGTTGAGTACCATCAGTGGTGTATAGTCTGGGTGGTTCCATGCGATAGGCAGTTGGTAACCTATGCGTACCGACGATTGGTTGGATTGGCTTAACTTATGTGTTATTTTTTGTGGCGGCTGCTGCTGGATAAGACATCGATCCAACTGCTCTGGCTCTGCATAGGCGGTTCCGCCGAATAGCTCGGAACATATATGCAAAAGCGGTAAGTCGTAGTTGCCAGCGATGACGATGTGCACCTGGTCAAGTCGATAATGCTGATTGAAAAAGTGCTTTATTTCGTTCAAATCAAGCTTGTCAACATCATCAGGAGTGGCGAATTGGCTTCGAGGATGCCCCGCACCATAAATGGCGGCATCATACAATTTACGTGCTACTGCCGACGTCTTTAGTTCGAGATTTTGGATGGCATGACGTTTTTTGGTCTTGTATATCTCAAAATCTCGTGAATCAAAAAGCGGCTGGGTAAGCATCTCATGCAATAGCGGCAAAAACTCGTCAGCATATTTTCTAAGCATATATACCGAGACGTCAGCAGTATAAAACTGCTTGTCTTTCTCGATGATGATGCCCCTAAAATCTTCAAATTCTGATAGCTGTTGGGCTGTATGGATCGTGGTGCCTTCGCTGAAAAGCTGATTGGCGGCATCGGCTGTGAGAATCCGATGCTGATAGAAATACCCAGCATCGAAACTGAGCAAGATGCGTACGATGGGGGTCGCATCGGAGTGAAATCCATAGATTGTATGCCCATCGATATTGTATATCTGTGGGGTTAGATTGCCGATATATTTCATTGTTTATTTGGAGATAGTTTAACCATTTTTGAAACCAAACGGGTTAAATCTTGACAGTTAGTTTGAGATTTAACTGTCTTGCTGTAAGGTAGTTTGGAACGGGGTAGTAGGTATTGCTATAATCGGCTACCCAGATGTACGACACAACGTTGTGGTAGTTGAACAGGTTGAATACCTCTACCGAGAGCTGTATGTCGTCAACATATCTGAATATATTCCAATGTCTGCACGGCTCAATCTGCGACAACGCAATGGTATTTCCCCAATCTACACGAAAATAGGCTGGTAGTCGATGCTCGGAGGAACGGTCTTTTTGGTAAGGAAATGTAACGGGCATGCCAGTGCCATACACTATGTTGATGCTCATCCGCCACCATGGCAGCGTAGGCACATAGTCTTGAAAAAACAGTTTGAACGAGAACCGTTGGTCGGTAGGCCGTGCAATCCATCCTATCCCGTCGCCCTCAATATCCTCTTGGGTCTGCATTATTGACACGCTTGCCCACGACTCCAGCCCATCCACAAATTCTCCACCCAAGCGCAAACTCAGACCTGCGGCATAGCCAGTTGCCTCGGCATCGGGATTGTATCGCAATCGTAGGTTGTCGATAGTGTAGGGTACCAGATGGGTGAGATATTTGTAATATAGGTCTGCCGTAAAGCGAAATGGTCTGTCTTTGATGCGCATATTCCAGTCGAATGTCTCGG
>JAGHVA010000234.1 GCA_018064565.1 Candidatus Colimorpha onthohippi | reverse complement strand
CACCCATGGAGCATAGCGAAACTATTACCGAGCGACATATTGACATTCAGAGCATATTGGCTACCAAGGGGGTAAAACTCCCATCGTTCGCCGTCAAATGGATAAACCGACTGATGCACGTTGACGAATTGAACTATGGAATTTACGCTCGGCGAGACCAGTTTGGGGTAGATTTTGTACATGGATTTCTGGAGGGCAACGAAAAACATGACTTAAACATCAAGCTTGAGATTATAGGCTCTGAAAATATCCCTCTTGATGGGTATCCGATTGTTGCTGGCAACCACCCGCTGGGCGGTCCTGACGGGTTGGCTCTGATGGCAGCCGTAGGGCATTACCGGACTGACATCAAATTTCCAGTAACCGACTTTTTGATGTATCTGCCTGCCCTCCGACCTCTCTTTGTTCCAATTGACAAAGTTCACCGACACGGCACCAATGCCGACACACTGGAAGCCGCTTTTGGTGGCAAAAACATACTTCTCTATTTCCCCGCAGGTATATGCTCTCGGAAACACAACGGTATTATCCGTGACTTGGAGTGGAAAAGCACCTTCGTCAAAAAAGCTATAAAATACCAGCGCGACATCATACCTGTATATACCGATGCTCAAAATCGTAATCGTTTTTACCGCATAGCCAACCTGCGCAAACGCATCGGAATTAAATTCGGCTTCGAGATGGCACTACTTCCCGCTGAGATGTTCGCACAACGTGGCAAAACAATTCGGATCGTATTTGGCAAAGCCATACCTTACACCACTTTCGACAAGAGCCATACCACTTATGAATGGGCACAATTGGTTAAACAACATGTTTACCAATTAGGCAAAGAGCCAGATGCCACATTTTTGGGGCAATAAAAAAACACTCAACATAAAATTACGCCACATTTGGCAAACTGCATCGCATTACCAGAAAATCAATTTTGCCTTGGACACATCCTACATCATAGCACCCGTTGACAAACAGTTGATTAAGCAAGAATTGACTCGTAATATATTCTTGCGAAAAACCAACTATGGAAACAAAGAGATTTATGTTACTACAGCACATAGATCACCCAATATCATGCGCGAAATTGGACGTCTTAGAGAACTCAGTTTTGCACTTAACGGTGGCGGTACTGGCAAGGAATGCGACATAGATATCTTTGATACCCTGCCTGATCCCTATTGTTTTAGACAACTGATTGTATGGGATCCCATTGAAGAAGTTATCGTTGGTGGATACCGGTTCATTCACGGAAGCAACATGATGACTCGTGAAGACGGGACCATAGCAACACCAACTGCCGACCTATTTCAATACACCGACGAATTCATCCACAACTACATGCCCTATACCGTGGAACTCGGACGTGCGTTTGTCCAGCCAGACTACCAGCCAAGCAACAATCTACGTAAAGGCATGTATTCGCTTGACAACTTATGGGACGGGCTGGGTGGCATAGCCATCGAACTGCCTGAGACTAAATATTTCTTTGGCAAAATCACCATGTACCCACAGATGAACCGAAAAGCCAAAGACCTCATACTCTATTTCTACCAAAAGCATTTTCCTGACAAAGACGGCCTGATTTGGCCTTTTGAAGCTGTGCGTATCCAAAGCGACTATAACGAGTTGGTATCGCTTTTCAACGGTCGAAATTACAAAGAAGACTATCAGATATTGCTTCGCAGTGTACGGGCTCTCGGCAGCTCTGTACCTCCTCTCATCAACGCTTATATGCACCTATCCTCCACCATGCGGTCGTTTGGAACTGCCATAAACCATCATTTTGGAGAGACCGATGAGACTGGAATCTTGATTACACTACGAGATATCTTCCCAGACAAACGCAGCCGTTATTTTGAGTCGCACAATAACCGCAACAAACACCTTGACCGCGAGGAGATGTTCCACATCACACTCAGCCACATGCCCTGGTGGCGAAAAAGCGACAAAAACGAACAAGACGAACTGCGCCATATCAAATGGCTTAAACGCATCAGAGACAACCGATAACATACAAATTGACCGCACACTCAATGGAGATTGCAAGTGCCACATTTATAGTCAGCAATAGCGACTACCGAAAATGCCCCTTGACGGGGTTGCCTGAGTATGCCTTTATCGGACGCAGCAATGTCGGGAAGTCGTCACTAATCAATATGCTTACGGGTGTCAAAGGTCTGGCAAAGACAAGCGGACGCCCTGGCAAGACACAACTAATCAACCATTTCTTGATTAACAATCAATGGTATTTGGTCGATTTGCCAGGATATGGCTATGCTCGCATTTCAAAAGAGGCTCGTGAACGATGGGAGAAGATGATACGAAACTATTTTTTGAACCGAACGCAACTAACCAACGTGTTTGTATTGGTTGATTCCCGCATCCCACCCCAAAAATCAGACCTTGACTTCATCAATTTTTTAGGCGTCAACGGAATCCCTCTCTCGATTGTATTCACCAAAACCGACAAAGAAAAACAACGCGAAATCACAAAAAATATCAAAGCGTTCAAAGATGCCATGATGGCGGACTGGGAAGAATTGCCCACCATGATACTCACATCATCTGCCACTGGTTACGGAAGAGATAATATTCTTGACTTAATAGCACAAATAAATGAAACATTGTAATGTCATTCTAAGCCTGATCGCATGCTTGCTTTCGATTGCAGCGACTGCGCAAAACACCTCAGAACTTGACAAGACTGTATTGGATCTCAGTCGAGACAATGCTATGCGGCACGCCACTCTGTCTGTATGCGTGTACAATATGACACAACACCGCAATGTCTATGCCTACAACTCCCAGAGATCTATGATTCCAGCGTCAATGAATAAAATATTCACTACCGCCATAGCCATGGAGAAACTTGGTATGGATTTTAGATTCAAGACGACACTCGCATACAGCGGAACCATTGACAACGACGGCGTACTGAATGGCAACATCTACATCATAGGTGGAGGAGACCCATTGTTAGGTTCATACCGTTATAAGCAAACGAATCCAGATACATTATTCAACACATGGTATCGAGCACTTGTCAATCAAGGTATCAAACGGATCAAAGGCAGAGTTTGCTATAACCAATCGGTATTTGACAACCAATTCCTCCACGATTCTTGGCAATGGGGAGACATCGGGAACTACTATGGCGCAGGTACCTGCGGATTGAATTTCCACGAAAACATGTATTTTGCCTATTTTAACGCAGGCAAACGTTTAGGTTACCCAGCACTGCTGGACCATACCGAACCAAGACTACTCAACATACGAAATATCAACGAAGTGTCAACTGGCCCCGAAAACTCTGGCGACAATGTAGTAATTTATGGTGACCCTAACAATATCCAACGACTCTACCGCGGCACTGTGCCTCTCGGCAAAAACAACTTCTCTATTCGTGGTTCCATGGCAAATCCAGCTGCTACATGCGCAGAACTTTTCGCCACTTACCTGCGCCACCACGGTGTCAACGTATCCACCAACACCAGCGAAGTTGCCACTATTAGAGACAGTTGCCACACATTCATTGAATATTACTCCAACACCTATTATGTTATCGCACAATACATCAACCAAACCAGCAACAATACCTATGCCGAGTGTGTGTTCAAATACCTTGGTTTGAAATGGTACGGCAAAGGCAACTTCACTAATGGTTCCAAAGTGTTGATGGATTATTTTAAGGCGCATCACTTAGAGACAAGTGGTATTCGCATTGTAGATGGATGCGGGTTATCGCGCATGAACAAGATGACCAGTGATTTTACCTGTAGATTTCTGTACGAATTAAGCAAAACAAGCTACTACAAGGATTTTTTGAAAACTATGGCTGTAGCAGGTCGCAGCGGTACTGCCCGAAAGCTTCTTGCCAACGTTCCTCTAAACGGACGGCTGGTATATGTCAAAAGCGGCACCATGGATGGTATCAAGGCATTCTGTGGCTACGTTGTTTCTCCCAAAGGAGACCACCTATGCTATTGCATCATGAGCAACGACCACGAATGCAGCAATTCTGTTATTTCCAAACAACTTGAACAAGTATTACTCAAGATAGCTCAACTCAAATAAGTCTGAATTGGAGTACAAATAAACCCTGCGTTGAATTCATTAGAACACCTATAAATACAAAATAGGCTTCCTTGACGAAGGAAGCCTATTTTTATGTACCCATATTCAAATATCCTACTTTACTTGATAAGGAACTGAAATTCATTGAAGTGTTTCAATGCTATAGCAGTACCACGAGCCACTGCATGCAACGGGTCGTCCGCAATATGCACCGTCAACTGCGTTTTATCGGATATTCTAACATCAAGACCTCTCAAGAGCGATCCACCTCCTGCAAGATAAATACCTGTACGATAAATATCTGCAGCCAATTCGGGAGGAGTATCAGCCAATGTCTCCAAAATGGCTTGCTCAATACGTTGAATTGATGGATGCAAAGCATGCGAAATCTCTTTATAGCTCAACACAACCTCTTTAGGCAAACCAGTCATCAGGTCTCTTCCTAAAGTTGGAAAATCTGGCGGAGCATCTGCTCCCAAATCTGGCAACGCTGAACCAACCTGCTTTTTCACATCCTCGGCAGTGCGTTCTCCGATTACAATATTATGACGGCTACGCAAATACTCCACGATGTTGTTGTTGAAATCATCTCCTGCTACACGAATAGACTTGCTACACACAATACCACCCAATGAGATAACCGCAATCTCAGCAGTACCACCTCCAATGTCCACAATCATGTGCCCATCTGGTTTCAACACATCTATACCGATACCAATAGCAGCAGCCATTGGCTCATATATCATACGAATTTCTTTAGCACCCGCCTGTTGAGCAGACTCACGAACAGCACGCTCTTCAACATTTGTTATTCCTGACGGAATACAGATAACCATTCGCAATGAGGGAGGTAAGAATGACCTATTGACCCCCGCCATGCATATCAACTCGCGTATCAAATGATGCGCCATTTCAAAATCGGCAATTACACCACTTTTCAGCGGGCGAATAGTCTCTATGATTGAACTACAATTCTTACCCTCCATCAACTTAGCATCTACGCCGACTGCCGCTATCTTATTAGCCTGCTTGTCAATTGCCACTATCGATGGCTGATCAACCACAATCTGGTCGTTATGAATTACAATAGAATTGGCGGTACCGAGATCCATTGCCAACTCCTTATTAAAAAAGGAAAAAAGACCCATATTGAATCTGCAAATTTATAGTTATTAGTCCTAATGTTTATTTCAGTGTTTGAAATGACGTTTTCCCGTAATTACCATCCCCATCTTATGCTGCTCGCAATAATCAATTGATTTTTGATCGTTGATGGAGCCCCCAGGATGCGCTACCGCTACAACACCCGCATCGTGTGCTATCTCAACACAATCAGGAAACGGGAAGAACGCATCCGAAGCCATCACCGCACCATTCAAATCAAAACCAAACGACTGAGCCTTAGCGATTGCTTGCCGCAAAGCATCCACACGCGACGTCTGACCTGTGCCTGACGCACACAACTGGCGATTCTTTGCCAACACGATGGCATTGGATTTGGTATGCTTGACCAAAATTGTCGCAAAAGCCAAATCTGCAGCCTGATTGGCTGTAATAGGTGTACTTGTAACACTCGTTGTCATATCACCTACCGCAGGCACTACTTGATCCCTATCTTGAACCAATACGCCATTCAGCACACTGCGAAACTGCTGTTCGTGCATCTTGAAAACATTGCGCTTAAGGATAATTCTATTTTTCTTGCCTTTCAATATCTCAAGAGCTTCTGGCTCATAGTCTGGCGCAATACATACCTCAAAGAAAATCTTGTGCATCTCCTCTGCTACATCTTTGGTAATTGTCCGATTGGCAACCAATACACCCCCAAATGCCGACACGGGGTCGCCCGCAAGCGCATCAATCCATGCCTGCAACAAAGTGTCGCGAGATGCCAAACCACACGCATTATTATGTTTCAGTATAGCAAATGTAGGATCCTCAAAATCATCTATCAAACTACATGCTGCATCAATATCGCCCAAATTGTTATACGAAATCTCTTTGCCATTCAATTTGGTAAATGCCCCATCCAAATCACCAAAATAATAACCTTTCTGATGCGGGTTTTCACCATAACGGAGCACATTCGCCTTGCTGTATTCCTGCTTGAATACAGGCAACTGCTCCTCACGGTTAAAATAGTTGAAAATAGCTGTGTCGTAATGAGAACTCACATTGAACGCACATGCCGCAAAATGGCGACGCTGCGCTAATGTTGTCTCCCCATTCTGACTATTGTATATCTCCAAAAACTCATGATAATAATCCACTGCGGGTACAATTACCACATCTTTGAAATTCTTGGCTGCTGCACGTATCAACGAGATACCTCCAATATCTATCTTCTCTATAATGTCTTGCTCCGCTGCATCGGATGCCACTGTCTGCTCAAACGGATACAAATCCACTATCACCAAGTCGATTTCTGGAATCTCATATTGGTTTAACTGCTCTCCGTCCGAGAATATGTCACGACGGCTCAATATACCACCAAATACCTTTGGATGCAACGTTTTGACTCTTCCACCCAAGATAGAAGGATACCCCGTCAACGACTCTACAGCTACAGGATCGACACCCAACCCACGAATAAAATTATAGGTGCCTCCCGTAGAATAAATCGTAACCCCCTGCTTATCCAAGGCTTTGACAATATCATCCAACCCATCTTTGTAGAACACAGAGATAAGTGCTGACTTAATTTTTTTGCTTTCCATATTCATAGATATATATTCAAATTCTTATCAAAAAAAAACGAACAGTCGATGTCCTTCCTCACTTTTTAACCACAATTAGTCGCCAAATGCTATCCCCAACCCCTTGGCTGTACGAATTAAGTTGTTTGTCTCTGGCTTGATGAGATTCTGCTCACGAACCGCCTCCTCCAAAGGAATACCTACCACATCGGGATGCCGGTATGCTACCATCTGACCAAATCTACCTTCCATAACAAACTCCATAGCCCTCACACCAAACTCAGATGCCAACACTCTATCAAAAGCGATAGGTGTACCACCACGCTGAAGATGTCCCAAGATAGTACACCTGATGTCATGCTCCACACCCGCCATTTTCAATTCATCAGCCAACTGCTCGCCTACTCCACCTAATTTTATATGCTGATAGCCAACCTCTCCCGTTACAACACCAGTTACATCTCGACCTACAGCTCTCGCACCTTCAGCCACTACTACTAT
The DNA here is from genome assembly GCA_018064565.1 of Candidatus Colimorpha onthohippi. Classification (GTDB taxonomy): domain Bacteria; phylum Bacteroidota; class Bacteroidia; order Bacteroidales; family P3; genus Colimorpha; species Colimorpha onthohippi. The sequence goes on along the minus strand of JAGHVA010000234.1, from coordinate 1,027 downwards.
GCAATAGCCTCTCCGCTTGTTATAGCGCTGTTCTATCTTCTCCTTTATCTTGTTGACATCGTATGGTATCTCTGGTATAATGCACACATCCGCACCACCTGCTATGGCACTATGCAATGCTATCCAACCTGCATCACGACCCATAACCTCCATAATAAACACCCTATTGTGCGATGCAGCAGTGGTAACTAACTTGTCTATAGCCTCTGTACATATCTGCACAGCTGTTTGAAAGCCAAACGTATAGTCTGTGAGAGACAAGTCGTTGTCAATCGTTTTTGGGACACCAACTATACGCAAACCTTTCTTTGCCAGCCCTAACGAAATCCGTTGAGACCCGTCGCCTCCGATGTTAATCACTGCGTCTATACCCATGTAACCCAACTTACGAATCATCTCATCACTCCGATCGGCCGTAGTCCATGATCCGTCAGGCATACGTACGGGCCACTGGAACGGGCCTCCTTTGTTGGTGGTTCCCAAAATCGTACCTCCTTGAATCTGCAAGCCCTCTACACGCTTCTCGTCAAGTACCTCCACCTCGGTCGGTTCCCTCAAAACTCCATTAAACGACTCTATACACCCCACCACTTCCCAATCACGATCCTGCGAGGCTCGCTTAACAATACCTCGGATAACTGCATTAAGACCAGGACAGTCGCCACCACCCGTAAGAACCATTACTCTTTTTAATGCCATAAATACACGGTATATACAATGATAATCAATTGGATATAAGTACAAACTACATCCAATGAACCATACAAAGATACAAAAAAAGTAAAAACAAGCGGATATAATTCTTTTTGTTGAAAAAAAATTTTACCTTTGCTCTTTGAAATCAAGTTTGAGCATCTTGCCATATTAACAACATATTGTAGTGAATAACACGGAGTTGAGACATGTTTTACAAAACATTCTCATCTCGTACTATTTTCAAAACTCCTTGTTCTTTTCTTGCAATGAACGGTTTGTACTCAAAAGTCTTTTTCATATGGTAATTTTTATTTGATTTGCACACCTATAC
>JAGHVA010000077.1 GCA_018064565.1 Candidatus Colimorpha onthohippi | reverse complement strand
CCACCACACCTTTCATGAGGTGAAGCATCATATAAGCGGTGCGGTCGGAGATTGCCTCATGGCGTTCGTTGGAAAAATGCTCAATCTCCATGCCCTTGTTGTCGCGGATGGAGGTAATGATGATAGGCTCTACATATTCGCCATGATTGGCAAATGTCGCCATAGCAGCAGCCATCTCATAGACTGTGATTTCGGGTGTGCCCACGCTGATAGCAGGTACTGCATCGATAGGACTTGTGATACCCATGCGTCGGGCAATTTCGATTACCTGCTCGGGCGAGCCTTGTTTCATGAGGTAGGCTGACACCCAGTTGACAGAATGTGCCAAAGCCCATTTGAGTGTAACCATCTCGTTCTCACGCTCATCGGTAGAGTTTTTAGGACACCAAGTAGGTTGGTTAGGCAGTTCGAAGCATACTTCGCTGTTGGGGACCTCGGTACAGGGGTACATGCCCAAATCCTGTAGTGCCATGGTATAAACAAACGGTTTGAAAGTGGATCCCACTTGACGGTGGCTGCGCACGTTGTCGTATTTGAAATAGCGGTAGTTGATGCCGCCTACATACGCGCGTACATATCCAGTGCCAGGTTCCACACTCATAAGGCCTGCATTGAGGAATTTTTTGTAGTACATCAGCGAATCCCATGGGGTCATGACAGTGTCGATATGTCCTTTTTTGTTCCATGCGAATACGCGCATTTTCACAGGAGTATGAAACGATTTCTCTATATCGCTTTGGCTGTATCCTGCTTGGTGCATCTGGTAGTAGCGGTCGCTTTGTCGCATTGACTGGACGAGCAGTTTTTGTTGTTGCTCATCAGAGATGCTACAAAATGGATTGTTGTTTCGGTTTTTCAGTTCGCGGAAGAAGGCGGGCTGAATTTCCTTGCTCATGTGTTCCCGAACAGCTTGTTCGGCGTATAGTTGCATGCGGGAGTTGATAGTGGTGTATATCTTCAGTCCATCGGTATGCACATCGTAGTTGGTTCCATCTGGTTTACGATGGTGCTTGCACCAGTCTTTCATAGTTTCGCGTATATATTCGCGCAGGTAGGTAGCCAGACCTTCGTTATGACTTTGTGGGGTATAGTTGGACACGTCGATGGGTTCTTTGACAAGGCGGTCGTATTCGTCATCGCTGAGATAGTTGTAGTTATGCATCTGGTAAAGCACCGTGTTGCGGCGGCAGAAAGAGTTTTCAGGATTAAGCACAGGACTATAGGTGGTGGGTGCTTTGAGCAAGCCTACTAATGTGGCGGCTTCGGTTATAGAGAGGTCGGCTGGAGTTTTGTCAAAAAAAGTTTTGGCTGCTGTTTTAATACCGTAGGCATTGCTACCAAAATCTACGGTATTGAAATACATGGCCAAAATTTCCTGTTTGGAGTAGTTGTGCTCTAATTTGACGGCAACCACCCACTCTTTGAATTTGGAGAAGACGGTGCCCAATGCGCTTTTATGTTCGCGCGGGAACAAGTTTTTTGCCAGTTGTTGAGTGATGGTGCTGCCGCCACCACTTCCGCGATTGCGTCCGATGAGTGTTTTGACGAGCACGCGGAGCAAACTGCGCGAGTCGATGCCTGAATGATCGTAGAAACGTACGTCCTCGGTGGCTATAAGGGCATCGACCAAATTGGGTGAGAGCTCGCTGAATGTGACATTCGACCGGTTCTCAACACCGATAAAACCGAGTACCTCACCATCTTCCGAGAGCACTTCGGAGGCCTGATTGCTTTGAGGATTTTCGAGTTGCTCAAACGAGGGCATGAATCCCAGCCATCCTATGGAGAGTAGGGTAAAAAAGAGAATTACCACACCCCAAAAGCAGGCGAAGGCTATCCACAGTTTTTTGTTGGTTGAGGGTTTATGCTTCATACATCCAGATTTTTATTATTGCCCATTAGCAGTATCTTGGGTTTGAGATTGCTGTAGTGTAGTGTTATTCGTTTTTTCGTGACAGTCGTTATTCGCTGTGTTTTTTTGGTAAGCGGTGCTATTCGCTGTGTTTTTTGATAAGTGGTGCTATTCGTTGTGTTTTTTGATAAGTGGTGCTCATGACCTCCCGCTGGTCGGTTCATGACCTCCCGCTGGTCGGTTCATGACTTCCCGCTGGCCTGTCCGCCGGCAGGCGGGTTGGTTTTCTCGCTCCTTGTCTTCCGACAGGCAGGTTGGCATATCTGCTCTCGGCTTATCGAAAACGTTGCTTTGTTGCTCCGCAGGCAGGCGTTCCTCTACTTGCTGGTTGGCAGGTTTGTCGGCAGGTTCGGCAATGTCTGTTCCTACCTGGCTATCTGTCTGTTGACTCGACTTATTGAATGCAGGTGCATCTACTTTTTCCAGACGGATACCTATGTCTTTAATGCCACGTATAACGGTGTCGCGCATACCGTGTGTGATATCAATATGGTAAGTCCCAGTATAAGGAAACACTACTTGACGTTTTAGATAGTATCGGTTGTCGATATAGCGGGCGGACGATTTCCCTAACCATTGTCCATCGGGTGATGCCAACGGACATTCCAAAGTATCGGCAGCGCAGCTGCCGTCAGGAAATGTCGTTGTGACAAAAAGAAAACTATTACTATATGGGTAGCTATTACTGATACGCAAGTCAACAAAAATATTGTAAACCTGCAATGAGTCTGTAATGGGGATATCGAATTGCGCAGTATCAGACAAGTTCCATCCTAACTCGTTGATGGCTTCGGTCTCATCGTAATAGACCTCGCTGTCGCATGCGGTGAGGAGTATAGCAGGCAGTAGAAGCAGCGTATAAAATAAATTTCGTGTCATGATGGGTGGTTGGTGGTATTTGCTGGTGGTTTTAATTTAGGGGTGCTATTCGTCGAGGGGGGGCGATGTTTCGATG
>JAGHVA010000239.1 GCA_018064565.1 Candidatus Colimorpha onthohippi | reverse complement strand
GGTATAGCCTTCGAGGAAGTATGCTTCAAGCACATAATACAGATAAAACGCGCGTTGGGAATTATGGGTGTAGCGACTACACAGTCAGCATGGAGCCTTCGGGGTGATGAGGATGTTGAGGGAACACAAATTGACCTGCTCATCGAAAGAAACGACAACATCGTAAATATGTGTGAGATGAAATTCTATAGTGAGGAATTTGCTGTTGACAAAGCCTATCATGCAAAGTTGGTTCATAGGCAGAACGTCTTGCTGGAGCAAGCGGACAGACGCTCAGCCATTCACACGACCTTGGTTACCACATACGGATTGAAATATAACGAATATAGTGGTGTCTTTACGAATGTCGTCACATTAGAGCATCTGTTTTCATAAAATACGAAATCGCGATAGCGGAAGGAACGAAATAATGCATCACAACTATGGCAACTCTAAAAGAATTATACACTACATTGAAGTCTCTCAGGGACATGAACCTCCCTGTAGATGATAAGCTGCTGAAAGCGGCAGATAATCTGGAAGAGAAGATTATCAAAGAGGAGATTCTGCCAGCTCTCAGCCAAAACATCGAACCAACAACAATCAGCCACAGTCGGGCTAAAAACGATAAAATATTGCATTTTTAGCCCGACTGTGGCTATTTTATCAATAAATTTTTGTACCTTTGCATCATGGAAAAAATAATAGGAAGACAGGACGAGTTTGCAAAGCTTACAAAGTTTATGACGAGCGGCAAAGGTGAGTTTGTCGCTGTATATGGTCGCAGACGTGTTGGTAAAACATTTCTGATACGCCAATACTTCAAGGATAGTTTTGATTTCTTTGTTACTGGAATCATTGATGGTTCGCGAGACGAGGAGTTGGCGGTATTTAATGAGGCTTTGACGGAATATGGCTATAAAGGGGAGAAAGCAAAAACATGGATGGAGGCTTTTGGGGCTCTTGCCAATCTCTTACAGTCAAAAAAGAAAAGAGGGAAACGTTTGATTGTGTTTATCGATGAGTTGCCTTGTTTTGATACGCCTAATGCCCGCTTTGTTCATGCTCTTAGCCATTTCTGGAATAGTAAAGGCGCATGGATAGACAACTTGTTTTTTGTCGTATGCGGTTCTGCAACATCATGGATGTTAAAAAATGTTATCAACAACCATGGAGGTCTGCATAATCGTATTACTCATGAAATACATTTGCGTCCTTTTGATTTGCATGAGACTGAAGAATTCCTCAAATACAATGGTATCCAATGGAACAGACTGTCGATTGTACAGATATATATGGCACTGGGTGGCATCCCATATTATCTCGGTATGTTGGATAAGACAATGAGTGTTGCAGAAAATATTGATGCTCTCTTCTTTAGCGATGACGCAGAACTGAGGAAGGAGTATCCTCGACTTTTTAAGTCACTCTTCAATGACCCAGAGAATTATATCACAATCATCAATATACTGGCAGATTGTAAGCAAGGAATGACTCGAAAAGAAATAGCTGAACTGCCCCAATTCAAAAACAATGGTCATCTGACCGTGATGTTGGATAATCTGGTTAGTTGCGACTTTGTACGAATCTACAATAATGGTAAAAAGCAAAATGGCTGTATCTACCAATTGACGGACTTTTATACCTTATTTTATAATAAGTTCTGCAAAAAGCGTACTACAGATGATCACTACTGGCGTAATCATATTGATACCACTGCAATGAACAACTGGCACGGAATCGCTTACGAAAGGGTGTGTATGTATCATTTCAGGAACATTATTCGTGCTTTGCACTTAGATACTATCCATACAGAATTCTATTCTTGGCGAAGTAAAGCAAGCGTTCCAGGTGCTCAGATTGATATGGTAATTGACCGTTCAGACAATGTTGTGACGATATGTGAAGTGAAGTATTCAAATGGGGATTATCTGCTCAAGAAATCAGAATACGAAAAAATACTTAATCGTATCAATACATTCAGAGAAGAGAAGGACGGATACAAAGTGGTTCATCCTATTGTGATTACAACTTTTGGAATTAAAAAGAATGAGTACTCCGACGTTTTTTTTCGTGCATTGACATTGGACGATTTATTCTAACATATTAAGTGATGATGAAATCAAAATTCATAAGCAACGGAACCAAGGCCTAAGATTTGATGAGTATCTCTCAATCCTTCAATTTAGGCTTGATAGTAGAAGAATGTAAACCTAATAATTGATTATCGTCCCAGAGAATCCCATTACTTGCGAGTTGGCGAGTTTTTCAAATAGCGTGTAACCTATCGGGTTGCACGCTATTCTTGGTTAGATATTCAGCTATTATTTTACTATCTCAAAGCATCCGCGGCGGATGATAGCATCGGTATCACTACGCGCCTCAAAGTAGTAGAAATAAGTGCTGGCAGGCATGTGCTTTGGATCCCAGCAGTCGTCGTACGAGGTGATGTTCTCACGTCGGCATACCGCCATGCCAAACCGGTTGTATATAATCAGTTTGTTGGTAGGGTAGCACCCTCTGTCGACACCTACAATAAGGAATTTGTCGTTTACTCCATCACCGTTAGGTGTTACGATACTCGGGAATTGCAAAAAGGTGTCGCAAGGCTCAATATGTCGCCTTACGTCAAGATTGAGTTTGTAATTGCTGTCACAACCATATACATCTTTCAGTTGAATCAGCGTGTCGCGAACTCGGTAGTAAAACTCTTGACCATCGGGTGTTTTATAGGGCCGCTCATCGTAGTTGACGGTGTCAAACAGCGTGTCGAGGGTAGAGTAGTGCATTGTGAGTTGTAGCGTGTCGCTCGAAGGACAGTCATAACTGTTGATGTATTGGTAGATGGTGTCTTCAGAGGCACGATACATGGTATCCAATCGCTCCCAATAAAACGTATCGCACGACATGGTGTCGATGAGTCGCCCTGCAGGCTTGACAAACCAATGGGTTGTTACAATGCTGTCTAATCCAGAGATAGAGGTAAGGGTGTCGATAACATCAATAGTGCTATATGGTGCCGCTTGTGTAACCTGTAACGGTATGTCATAACCTATGGGTCCGTATATCAGTATGTTGTCAATTCCCGTACCGATGCCTCCGTTGTCGCAGTTGGCAAATACGATGTGGTACATGCCGTTTGTCTCAATATCGTCAAGCGTTTGTTGGAAATGAGTCCAATCCAAGGCATCATTGATTTGTATGTTTCCTGATTCATCGGCAGCAGCATTGGTCCATAGTATGGTGAATGAGCCATCGTTAAAGGCACTGTAACCAAAGCCGAAATTGTTTGTATATTTTATTGTTGCGGTCTCCTTCCAGGCGGGAACAACATACTCAAAGGAGATATAGGTGTTCTGCGGATCAAGGATTTTTATCCGCGGCGTGATGAGATAGCTTTGGGCGCCTGTAGAGGTACCTTGTATGGCGCTTGGCTCAAACACACAATAAGGGGAACTATATGCTGGAACCGAATCTCTAAAATTCCATGGTAATTTTGTTGGATATATTACGGTGTCGTATGCACTCCAACCGCGACTACGTGCCTCTTGCGTCTGTCCGCATATATTTGTCCAGGACGTAGATATTCCGTTTGAGAAGTCTTCGTAAAATATTGTGTCGATAATAAGTTGAGATGTAGTGCCATAGCATACACTATCATATAAAGTGGTATATACCGCCCCCTCTCCGCCAACGGTGATTGTGGTATCCCATTGTGAGCAGTTGTTCCTAACCCATACAGTATGAACCCCTGGCCGAACTTTGATGATGTTGCTGTTGGTGAAACTGTAGATATTGTCAACAGCATATTGATATGGACCATTGCCTGCCTTGGGATAAACGGTTATTGTACCAAGTGCTTGAGGGGTGCAGTCGGTTACTATAACACTGTCAATAACAACGGAATCGCTATCGCCATGAAAATCACATAGTCCTTTTACCTCTTGATCAGACAATGGAGCATTCCATAGCGCTATGTCGTCCAAAATACCATTGAGTGGAAATAATGCCCAATTTCTGCCGCCACGGCATCCGAAGTTGAACGGCATGGCGTTTGTGATGAATAATGGAAAATTGGCAGACGCTGTGTATTGATGATATAGGGTACCATTAAAATATATTCTAACCTTGTTTCGATGTATCACAATGGCTGTATGTAGCCATTCGCCAGTATGGTAGCAGTTGAATGCGGCATAAGTCTGAATGGTTTTATGGGTAGTTGTGTCTGCGCATTGCACCGAGACGGTAAGTCGGTTGTTGGCCGAAGTGGTGGCTGAAATTGTAAGGCCTTGCATCTGCTTTCCAACATCAAAAACACTTCGGTCTATGAGTGTGAATGTACCATAGGTTGAGTCGGTATAGCGGCTGTTCATGCCCTGAGTAGTTGACAAGTTAAGCCAAAAAGCAACAGTCAATGCCGTGTCGATGGCGGTAGAGGTTCTGGTTGCGGCAACCTCCATCCAGCTATTGTTCCATATTCCAGCATTGAAACAGCCTTCGCCAGGTATGAAGGCGCCCCGAAACTGATATGCGGAATCCTCGTTTCCAAACCGGTCAGCTGTGCGTATCGGTTCAGGTGCTGTAGGCCCAGATCCGCCACACAAATCATAAGCTTGTGATTTTAACAATGCATGATTATTGTTGTCGCTTATGTCCCGAGAATCCATGTCAAATGGATAATACCCGATAAGACCTCGTGATGGTATATTATGAGGAAGGTTTTGAGCGCAGATATAACCTGTTCCCAAAACCAACATAATAGCTATTGCAATAAAATGTTTAGGTTGTATCATACCTTGCAATTGGTTAGGTTGTATGCTTGCCAAAAGCATCCCACAAGTTCAAAACCATTATTTCACAATCTCCATCACACCATTGCGGCTCACCTTGGCAGTGTGGCTATGGGCTTCAAAGTGGTAGTAGTAGGTGCCACCTGGCATGTTGGATGGATCCCATCCTTCCAGCAGTTCGTCCAAATCGGTTGTCTTATATACACATGCTCCCCACCGGTTGTATATGCTTAGCCTACAGTGTTCATAGCACTCACGCGAGATACCTGCAATCACAAAGATGTCGTTCCGATTGTCTGCATTGGGTGTTACAATGTTGGGAAATTCTAAATATTTGTCACATTCGGGCAATTCTCGGATAATGGTAAGCGACAGGTAATAACTGCTATCACACCCTTCAGCGGTGGTGTACTGTATGCGATGGTGGCGCAGTTCATAGTCGTAGTATTGGTTGTCAAATTCGCAAAAGTAGGGTAAGTTATTGCTGCTGACTTCTTTCTGTATGGAATGACTAAAACTGTGACCAAGCACAAGGTGTAACGAATCGTTGCTCTCGCAGTTTAAGGCATTAGTCCTGTGTATCATATCATCGGTTCCAGCTCGATATACGTAATTCGGATTGGCGTACCATACAAAACTATCGCACACGGTAGTGTCAGTGATGCGGAGTTCAGACTTGTATATCTTGATATTGTGTGTGGCTGTAGAGTCGCATTGACTGGGATTGCCTATAGTGGGACGTGTTTTGGCTATAAGATGTTCTACTGTTGTTGTGTTTTCATAATACCATTGACCATTGAAAAACAGCGAGTCACATCCTGCGGGTTCATCGGTGTTAGCATTTGGGATGATATTCCAATAGGTGATAACGGATACTGGACACGCACCGCCGCTGGCACTGGTAACAGTATCTTCGGTTCGTACTGTGGAACCCGCTTGCGCTTGGACAACCTCTGCAGGTATAGTCATATAGGTGTTGGCTGTAATCTTGAAATCGTCGATACCTGCGCAGTAGCCATCTCCTGAACATTCTATTCTGAAGTAGTATGTACCAGCAGTTGTGATATAGTTTGCCAACGACACCATATCCGTTTGCCATGTGGCAACGTTTCCTTGCGGCTGTGTCCAAATGTTTGTCCAAGTACCATTGGGAGAGGTGGATATATAGATTTTTAAGGTGTTATAATGCGGAGTTGCATTAACTAATAAGCCTGCTGAAAAATATGCAAAAGTCAGTATGGGCTGTGAGGTTATTGGCATAGGTATGCTTATGGCCGGCGAGATTATATTTGAAGTGCTACGTGTAAATTGTGAACTTTGAAGTGTTGGGCAATAGAACGCGCGACTTCCGCTATATGGATAAAATACTGGTCTATCCTGCGATATGATGTAATAAAAACGGTCTTTGTTCTCCACCTCCCAGTGTCCACCAGATTTGATGGACCATCCTTGGGTGCCACTTTCAAACGTGTAATTACATAATTGTTCGTTTGGACTTCCTGAAGTCTGAGTCGCCCCTTCGCACACTTGATGATAGGTAGTCAGCGATGGGTCGTTGTCGCAATTGCACTCCAATACAATGGTGGTATCCCATGTGCGACAATCAGTTACTACATAGCAGTGGTAGGTGCCAGGACCTACTTGAAATGTATTGGATGTCTGTAAGTCATTCTCGTTGGTGATAGAGTATTTGTAGGTTACGCCACTTATCATTCGGGGAGTTAGTGTAATTGAGCCGAGGGTAGTACCACAAGGGTTGGTAACATCAACACGATCCATCTGGATATTCAAACTATTAGAAATAGGGTTAACATAATCATTATAAAGCATCTTTACGTCAGCATCTGTCAATTTCCGGTTGTAGATGGCTATGTCGTCAATAGCTCCTTTGAAAGGATAAAGATTGAATTGTCCTGCGTTTCGAACTCCAATATATATCGGCAAATTACTTAAATTTTGTAAGTTAAACGAAGTAGTTTGCCGCAGCTGTAGATATTTACGTCCGTTGAGGTATGAGGCTACACTATCTGGCGTGATGACGATAACATAATGTACCCATTCGTTGGGTGAGAAGCAGCGAAGAATGGAGGAATTGTTCAAATCGTATGTAGAGATGTTTTGCTTGTTGTTGGTGGTTCTTATTGTCAGTATGCTGCTGGCATCTCGGTCGCAATAAACACCAAATCCGTATCCTTCAGTCATATCGCTGTGATTCTGTCCATATACTCCTCTGTCAATGATGCTGAATGTACCTTGTGCATCATTGTTCATTGTGCCGTTCATCCCGCTGAATTGTGAAATTTTGAACCAACAAGAGATCGAAAGCGTATTGCTAAATGGCAAGTTATTACCAGGTATTTTTATCCAACTTGCTGTCCAACGGGCACCAGTGGAGGTGGTGGTACCACCTACGAATTGCCCATGAAACTCGTATGCTGATTGAGTATTGCCAAACCTGTCTGATGTCAATGTGGGATTGTTCGCTCCAACGTTAGAGGGTTGAACATTCAAATCACTGCTGTAGGTCGAACTGCCTAAAGTGCCATGGTTCCCATTGCCGCTATAGTCGTTGGAATTGCCGCTAAAACCATAGTAAGCCACCAATCCGTTGTTCGGGACATAAGAGGGTACACTCTGCGCATGTAAGTTTGCACATACAACCAACATGGCAACTATCCACGAGATAGCTCCTTTACTCATCTGTTTCATATATAGTTGACGTATTTTTATTCAAGAAACATTTTAATTTGCAAAGATACGAATTTATATTTGATTTTTTTGTGTAAATATTTGATAAGATGTTGTTTTGTGCATCTTAATGGTATCTATGTGGTTTGAGTCATAAATTTCATGCTCTCTCAAAAAAACAATACGCACCCTTGATGCTTTTAAGGGTGCGTATTGATAATTACTTTTTGCAATAATAAATCAAGTATGAAGCAAAGGCTTATGACTGGTTATAACCATACCATAAACAATATGGCAGCGATGCCAATTACGATGCCTAAAGCCTGAAGTATATTAACATGCTCTTTGAATATCGTAATGCCTATTATAGTGGATACAAGCACTATGCCGATGTTGTAGATAGCGTAAAATATACTTGTACTTACTTGCGTTAGTGCCAATACGATAGATGCTGTACACCCTACATTCGATACTCCCAATAAAAATCCGTAAGTCATTCTAATGGTAATTGGTGCCCTAAAGGGATCATACTTGAGCGGTATGTGTTTGGTGGCCAAACAATAAATAAACGATGCCAAGGCTCCGCTGCCAAACACTATACTCAAAAGCACCAAGTAATGTGGGTCGAAGATGTTGGTTGCAGACACTCCATCGGTGGCAGCCGATTTTTGCATCACTTTAATCATGAAATCGCCGAAACCTGCAAAGGTAAACACTCCGATGAGGCTGAGCATTGACTTGCGGTTTCGAATTTTGTCGCTGGCCGACTGTTTGAGCGAGGGCGCATGCTGCTGTTGCCTATTGGGCAAGATGATAAGTAGCAGTGCAACAAAAACAAGTGCCAAAGCTATCCAGGATGGTTTACGCTCGTTCAATAGCACCCAACACAGCAATATAGGGATGATAAGCGATGACCGCGTGGCAAAATTGTTGAGGGTTACACCGCAACGCCACACAGCACGATCAGTAATGGCAAATCCAATCATATAAATCGCCCCTTGTGCAAATGCTAACCATATTGTGCGCGAACTGAATACGCTAAACAATTGGGGAGTATTGGCAACTCCAACCTCGAACAATGCAAGCAAAAAGCAAATTATCGCAGCCGCAATATATCCAAACATTATTACTTGAGGCACATCAACACTTCGCTGTTGACAGAATTTCATAAGCACGGAGAACAACGTGCAGCATACTATGGCGATAAACAAGTATATCATCTTGGTATATAGTTGATGTTACGCTCTTTGCTTGATTTTTGAATAACGGCTTACATTTTCAAATATTGTGCAACATGATTGAATACTAAGTCGGCTCTAATATCAAACGCCTCGCGTGTGGCATATCCAATATGGGGAACGCACAGACAATTCGGTGCTTGAAGCAGTGCATGGGTTGGCGGCAGTGGTGGCTCTTGGTCATATACGTCAATGGCTGCCCCTGCTATGGTGTGGTTGTGCAATGCTTCAGACAAGGCTTGGATATCAACAACATCACCGCGAGCAGTGTTGATTAGTAGTGCCGTAGGTTTCATGAGTTCCAGTTGTTGACGCCCTATTAGGTGGCGAGTCTCAGCTGTAAGCGGCACATGCAGCGTTACTATATCGCTGCGCCGCATCACCTCGTCAATGGGTAGATAGTCAACTCCCATGGCTTTGACTTCTGGATGTTCGGTCCGATTGTAGGCTATTATGTCGCATCCAAATGCCTTGAGCAGTCTGATGGTGGCGGTACCAATAGCACCAGTGCCAACAACGCCAATAGTCTTGCCATGCAGTTCGGCTCCTAAGTAGCCACCACGTGAACCGCCTTTTCGTATGGCGGCATCAAGTCGAGTGGTCTGACGCATTAGGTCAAGCATTAGTCCAATGGCTAATTCGCTTACCGCTACAGTCGAGTAGCCTGAAGCATTTTGAACTTCGATGTGGTGCTGCTGGCAGTAGGCAAGGTCTATGTGATCGAGCCCCGTAAACGCTACCGATAAGTATTTCAAGTTTGGACATTTGGATAGCACGGTTGCCGATAGTCGAATGTTGGAAATAACAACTATATCCGCTTCTTGCATGCGATGGATTAAGGCGTCTTCATCCTCAATCCTATCCATAAAATAGGTTAATTTATGTCCTGCCTCCGCAAATCGTTTCGACTGTCGTTCTAAATAATCTGCGGTCATCCCTAATGGTTCTACACATGTGATATTCATGAGTATTGTATTTGATGTTATTTTTTACCTTTCTTTTTGACTGAGAATCCAAAACCTCCAATTTTCTCGCCAAGGGAATAATATTTGCCATGAGAGTAGACCATGGGGCCAGCATGATTGAATTGAAATGCACCTGTCCCTTTGTCAATCAAGCTTTCCTCGGCATTGACCGCCACAACTTCGGATAAAAACATGTCATGACTGCCTAACTCTTTGATCTCAATGACGCGACACTCTATGTTAAGTGGACTCTCTGCAATTAGAGGTGCTTTGACTATCTGTGCGGCTTCGGGTGTTAGATGCATCTCTTTGAATTTGTTGTAGTCTCGACCACTACGCACTCCGCACCAGTCGGTAGCTCGCGCAAGCGATTCGGTGGTGAGGTTGATTACAAACTCACGAGTGTTGACTATGATGTCATGACTGTAACGCTCTTTTCGTACTGAAATATAACATAGTGGAGGATTTGTGCATAGTGTACCCGTCCAGGCTACTGTCATGATGTTGTAATTGTCTGGAGTGTCGCCGCAACTAACCATCACGGCTGGTAACGGGTAAATCAGAGTTCCGGGTTTGAACGGGACTTTCATATCTTAATCATTTTTTTTTGTAATACACAAAGCGGCATACAGCGAATTGTTGCACCATATGCCGCTTTATAATCATTGTTTTTGAAAATCAATCTTTAGCGTAATGTCTAAAATAGTCGTTTTCTCGTTTAGTCTTTGATTTTTTTCTCTATCTCGGAAACCCAATAGTGAAATTGCTTGTCAGTTTCTACTAAATTGTTGATGGTCTTACACGCATGTAGTACCGTGGCATGATCTTTGTTGCCACACTGCATGCCTATCGCTGCCAACGACGACTTGGTCATCTTCTTGGCGAAATACATAGCCAATTGTCTTGCCTGCACTATCTCGCGTTTGCGCGTACGAGACTGAATCGTATCGACTGGTATTTTGAAATAGTCGCATACCACTTTCTGGATATACTCGATTGTTACCTCCCGAGAGGTGTTCTTGACAAACTTGTCAACCATCTGTTGAGCTAAATCGAGTGTTATCTGCTTGTGGTTGAGCGACGATTGCGCCATGAGTGAGACCAACGCTCCCTCCAACTCCCTTACATTTGTATTGATGCTGTATGCAATATATTCTATCACCTCGTATGGCATCTCAATGCCATCATCTTTGAGCTTCTGTTTGAGTATGGCAATCCGAGTCTCAACATCAGGTGCTTGAAGATCGGCCGAAAGACCCCATTTCAAACGTGACAACAACCTCGGCTGTAATCCAGCCATCTCGCTTGGAGCTTTGTCGCTGGTTATGATAATCTGATTGTTGCGCTGATGTAAGTAGTTAAATATATGAAAAAATGCCTCTTGTGTACCAAATGCTTTGTTTGCCCAAAACTGTATGTCATCAATAATCAACACATCTATCATCTCATAGAAGTGGATGAAATCATTGGTGGTCTTGTTTTTGCCAGCCTCCGCAAACTGCTGCATAAATTGCTCCGAAGTAACATACAACACAGTCTTGTCGGGATGATACTCCTTCGTCTTCAATCCGATGGCATTGGCTAAATGAGTTTTTCCAAGTCCAACACCACCATGTAGCAGTAGTGGGTTGTATGCTGTGGTACCTGGCCGTTGAGCTACCGCAAAACCAGCGGCACGAGCCAATCGGTTGCAGTCGCCTTCCACAAAATTGTCGAGCGAATAGTTCTCACTCAACTGCGAGTTGACGCGCACTTTTTGAATGCCAGGAAGCACAAAAGGATTTAACGGACGGGCAGACGAATTGCCTACAGGAAATGGCATATCATGCGGGGCGTTTTGAATCTGTGCACCGCTCGACGACTGCAAACTTGTGGTAAGCGGTTTGTCTGAGATGCTGGTGTCAACCAATATGCTGTATTTGAGCATTCCCTGTGGCCCCAAAGTCTTGCGTATGGCATGCTTCAGCAAATCCATATAATTCTGTTCCAACCACTCGTAGAAAAACTGGCTTGGTACTTGAATGGTGAGCTCATTGCCCTGAAGTCCAATTGGAACGATGGGCTCAAACCATGTGGTGTAGCATTTGGCATTCTCTCCACCAATGTTGTCTTTAATAATCTCTAAACACGCAGTCCAAACAGACTTGAAATCCTTCTCTTTTGTCATCTCTTTTTTTGTAAGTGTGTGTTAAGCAACAAAATTTATCACAAATAATCGGAGTGAGTATTTCCTCGTTTGCAGTGCAAATGTACCACCAAAATTTAGGGCAGTAGTGAAAAAATAAATTTGCCTATATTTGGAAATATTTGTAAAGCAAAAAAATATTTTTTTGTGAATATTTTGATAAACTTCAAATACTTTAACTAACAAACAATAACTTATGTGCAATTACTTAATGAATCAACACTACTCAATATAAGCATTTTTTTTGTCATTTTTGGAAAAAATAGTCGAAAATTGATTTTTTTGGGGTCAAAATGTGGCATTATTTATAACAATTTGAAAATTGGAATATTATATTAAATTATAATATGTAATACACTGTGATACAAATTTTTATGTTATTGCTTTGAAAATCAGGATTACTATTTTTTACACCGTTTGTATTGTTCGGAAAATCACTATTTTTTATCTTCTATTCACAATTTTTTGTCAATATCATGACTTTTTTTCGGTATTCTGCAGACCTTAAAAATCCATTTTCTAAGGGTGGGGGAGTCTCACCTCTTTGGGATTGTGCCGTTAGGCGTGTTGGCATCTTTCGCTTCGCAATCTGTCAAATCTAAAAAGACGTTTTGGCATGTTTTTGACAGTAGGAAATTTTACAACAATCCGTTGTGAATAATCTATTCACAGCAATTAGTGAATAATTTTTTTTGAGCAATTGTTACATTATATGAATAAAAGGAGTAACTTTGCGGTTGCTTGCAAAAACATTGCTTTTTGTATAATTATTTAAGTCACAAACAATTTAACCAAAATTACAATGAAAACAGCTTATAATTTCAACGCTGGTCCTTGCGTCCTGCCGAAGGAGGCCGTCGAATCGACCATCAACGCAATTCACGATTTTGATAACACTGGTATCGGTTTGATGGAGATTTCTCACCGTACCCCAGGTTGGGAAAGAACTATGGAAGAGACCCGTCAGTTGTGGCGTACACTTTTGAACATTCCTGCTGAGTATGAGGTTTTGTTTCTCGGTGGTGGTGCAAGCACCCAGTTTATGACCGTTCCTGCCAACCTGCTCAACAAAAAAGCTGCTTACTTGCAGACAGGTGTTTGGGCAAAGAAGGCTGCCAAAGAGGCTAAACTTTTTGGTGAGACAGTCATCGTGGCAAGTAGCGAGGATAAGACCTATAGTTATATTCCTAAGAACTTCTTGGCCAATGTGCCTGCTGATGCCGACTATTTCCATATTACAACCAACAATACCATCTACGGTACCGAGATTAAGTATGATATCGACAATTGTCCCACGATGCTTGTCGCTGATATGAGCTCTGATATCATGAGCCGTCCTGTTGATGTCAAGAAATATGGCTTGATTTATGGTGGTGCCCAGAAGAACGTCGGACCTGCTGGTGTAACTTTCGTAATTGTGCGTCGCGACATCCTCGGAAAAATCACCGATCGTCAGTACATGAACCCACTGCCTACCATGGTTGACTATCGTACTCATGCTACCGATGGTTCTGCTGCCGAAAACAAGAATATCTCTATGTTCAATACTCCTCCAGTGCTTCCTATCTTCGTAATGCACGAGACTTTGAAATGGGTTAAAGATACCATCGGTGGTGTTGAGGAAATGAACAAAATCAACACGAAGAAGAGCCAGATGCTTTATGATGAGATCGACCGCAATAGTTTGTTCCGCGGCACTGTGGAATGCAAGGAGGATCGCAGTATCATGAACCACTGCTGGGTAATGGCCGAAGGTCGTGAGAATTTGCAAGATGCGTTTATGGCTTTTGCCAAGGAGCGTGGTATGGTCGGCATCAAGGGACACCGTTCTGTGGGTGGTTTCCGCGCCAGTCTTTACAATGCTTGCACTATCGAGGCTGTTGAGGCTCTCGTAAAATGTATGCAGGACTTTGAGAAAGAGAACCGCTAATCAATAATAGGCGGACAATGAATAGTGCATGGAAACGCATGCATACTGTGTGTCTCTTATGCACTATTCATTATTTAAATATAGTAACTCTATAAAAAAATAAACAATGAAAGTTCTTGTTGCTACCGAAAAACCTTTTGCGAAGGTTGCCGTAGACGGTATTCGCGAAGTCGTTGAAAAAAACGGTCATACCTTGGCCTTGCTTGAGAAATATACCGATGTTAACCAACTCTATGCGGCAGAGGCTGACGTTGACGCCATGATTGTTCGCTCTGACAAAGTTACTAAGGAAGTTATCGATCATGCAAAAAACTTGAAGATTGTGGTGCGCGCTGGTGCTGGCTACGACAATCTCGACCTTGAGGCTTGCACAGCCCGTGGCATTATCGCCATGAATACCCCTGGTCAGAACAGCAACGCTGTTGCTGAATTGGTTATGGGTATGTTGGTGTATTG
>JAGHVA010000071.1 GCA_018064565.1 Candidatus Colimorpha onthohippi | reverse complement strand
ATAGTGTGTCGCTGTCGTCAATCAAACTGCCCATTTTGGTGGCGAACATAAGGTTAAACTGGCGGACATCGGTCCAGTTGCGTGTGCCGCTTATAGGACAGACAATTTCTAAGTCGAGTATGAGTTGTTTCAATCCTGTCAGGTCGTTGTCGTTCATCAGTTGCGTGAAACGGGTGTGTACCTCGTCAATTTTCTTTTGATATTCCAACACGCGAGGATTGGTTGATACAAACTGTTGGCGGTCGAAAGCATCTCCGAAACGTTTTTGAGCTTTTTCCACCTCTTTATTTATCTTTTCCTCAATTTTGGCGATATAGTCCTCTATTAACACATCGGCGCGATAGCGCTTTTTGCTGTCGCGGTTGTCGATGAGTGGGTCGTTGAACGCATCAACGTGACCGCTGGCTTTCCATATCTTAGGGTGCATAAAGATAGAAGAGTCAATACCTACAATATTCTCATGATATTGCACCATCGACCGCCACCAATATTGTTTGATGTTGTTTTTTAGTTCGGTGCCGAGCTGTCCGTAGTCGTAAACAGCACCCAGACCATCGTAAATTTCGGACGAAGGGAAAATAAAGCCGTATTCTTTAGCGTGAGAGACAACTTTCTTAAAAATATCTTCTTGGTTAGCCATGACTATATATGTTTTTTTTTTTTGTGTTGCGGTTGGAGTATGTTTATTTGTCTATGCTCATCAAAAGCTCTTCGTTGGTGTTTGTTAGCACCATCCGGTGCAGCAGAAAATCCATCGCTTCCTGAGAGTTGAGGTCGGTAAGATAGTTGCGGAAAGCGAGCATTCGGTTTAGCATCTCGGGTTTGACCAACAAGTCGTCGCGTCGAGTGCTTGATGCGGAAAGGTCGATGGCGGGATAAATTCGCTTGTTGGATAGCTTGCGGTCCAACTGCAATTCCATGTTGCCTGTTCCTTTGAACTCTTCAAAGATTACATCATCCATCTTACTACCTGTCTCGGTAAGAGCTGTGGCTATGATGGTGAGAGAACCTCCGTTTTCGATATTGCGGGCGGCACCGAAGAACCGTTTGGGTTTTTGAAGGGCATTGGCTTCCACACCACCCGAAAGCACTTTGCCAGATGCTGGCTGGACGGTGTTGTATGCTCGTGCCAGTCGGGTGATGCTGTCAAGCACAATCACCACAACGTGGCCACACTCGGTAAGACGCTTGGCTTTTTCGAGCACAATGTTGGCTATCCGCACATGTCGGTCTGCTGGCTCGTCAAACGTTGAGGCGATGACTTCTCCTTTGACACTGCGTTGCATGTCGGTAACCTCTTCGGGGCGCTCATCAATTAGCAAAATCATCAAATACACCTCAGGGTGATTATACGCTATGGCATTGGCAATTTCTTTGAGCAACGTGGTTTTGCCTGTTTTGGGCTGAGCTACGATAAGTCCGCGTTGTCCTTTGCCGATGGGCGTAAAGAGGTCGATGATACGAGTTGAGTTGCTTTGGGTTGGATGACCAGTGAGTTTGAATTTCTCATCTGGAAAAACTGGAGTGAGCGATTCAAATGGAATCCGGCTGCGCAATTGTTCGATGGGCAACCCGTTCACTTCCATGGCTTTGACCATGGGGAAATATTTTTCGCCATCGCGAGCAGGACGGATGGTGCAATATACGGTGTCGCCCGTTTTTAGTCCGTATTGACGCACCTGTTGTGGCGCAACGTAGATATCGTCGGGCGAGGAAAGGTAGTTGAAGTCTGACGACCGCAAAAAACCATGCCCTTCGGGAGCCAGTTCCAAAACCCCCTCGGCTTCAATCACACCGTTCATGTCGAACGGGTATTCCTTGCGTTTCTCTTTGGGTTGGTTGTTTTTGTTGTTATCCTTGTTGTCCTTATTATGCTTGTTTTGCTGTGTGTTGTGCTTGTGGTTTTGGTAGTTGGGTGAGTTTGTGGCATTGGTATTGGTATTGGTATTGGTATTGGCATTGCCATTGTCGTTGCTGGTAGAAGGAGTGTCTGATTGAACATCGGCCTCCTCCTGGGTTGGAGGCTGAGGGTCGGCGTCCGAAGTAGTTGAACGCATGTTTGTCTTCTCAGGTTTGTGGCTGCGCGACTTGTGCGAATCATTGTTTGCAGTGGTCTGATTGGACTTGGATGTAGATTTACGAGTAGTATCAATGGCTGAATCTGATTCAGAGTCAGCCACAAGCTGGACATCGGCTGTCGGTACAGCGGGTGTGTTTGTATTATCGGTGGTGCCGTTGGTAGTGATGGTGGGTAATGTTCTGGGCATCGTAACGTCAGGCACAATTGGTACTTCTGGAATCTCTAAATCAATGATATTGATATTGCTGTGGTTGTATGGTGCTGGCGAGGACTCCGTCTTGCTGCTTCTACTTTTCCTTTTGTTGTTTTTGCCATCGGAGCCTGATGCAGACGACTCTGCGAGTAGTTCTGGCTTTAGTCGGGTGCGGTGCGACCGGCGTTGTGTTTCTGTATTGCTTTCGGCAGGAATATCAGAATTTGCAGCCTCGCCTTTGGCAGTTGTGGCGCTATCGCTTTTGGAGTTTGCTGGTGCTGCCGATCCTCCAACCATTTGAGGGTTGGCAGATTGCAGGTCGATGATTTTGTATATTAGCTCCTGTTTGCTTAGCCGTTGGGCTTTTGAGATCTTAAGTTCTTTGGCCAATTGGATAAGCTCGATATGCGCTTTAGCTTCTAAATCAGTTATTGAATACATTTATGAAGAATAAAGTTGTTGATTTTGTGCTGTTTATATTGCGTAACCTTGTGATAATTTAGCTTCAAGGTTTCGTTGTCCGAAAAGTAATGGCAAAAATTATGGATAATGATGGTATATTTTGTGACACAATGTAATATGCAATACTGAACCTTGCTATCTGCTGAGCATGGCGTTGTCGCTTTTTGTGCCAGAACCGTGAATATTTTTAAGGAGTATGTCGTGCTGCATTGCCATGTCATGCAGGCTAACCGCATAATGTAACGTTTTGCGCTTGATAGGCTGCGCGATTGCAACGTTTTGGATAATAATGACTAAGAGGAATAAATAACAAGTTTGACCCTTGTGTTTCGATTAGCAAAGATAAAAAAAAGTAGTCAATTGCAGCGAAAAATTTTGCAAGTCATACAAAAAAGTGTACTTTTGCAAATTGTTAGTTACTATAGAAG
>JAGHVA010000188.1 GCA_018064565.1 Candidatus Colimorpha onthohippi | reverse complement strand
ATTGTAGGAGGATATGCTGGAGTATATGAGTTTAGCCGCAATTTCCGCAATGAGGGCATGGATCGCACTCACAATCCTGAGTTTACTTGTATGGAGATTTATGTAGCCTACAAAGACTACAACTGGATGATGGAGTTCGTAGAGCAGATGCTTAGCCGTATTGCGATGACGCTACACGGCACCACTAAGGTAAATGTATGGGGCAATGAGATTGACTTCAAGGCTCCGTTCCGCCGAGCCCCTATGTGCGACCTCATCAAGGAGATGACAGGCTACGATGTATCCGATATGGACGAACAGCAACTGCGCGACACCTGCAAGACATTGGGCATTGAAACCAACGACACCATGGGCAAAGGCAAACTAATTGACGCAATTTTTGGAGAGAAATGCGAGGCGTCGCTCATACAGCCCACATTTGTAACCGACTATCCTATCGAGATGTCGCCCTTGTGCAAACGGCACCGCAACAACCCGAACCTGACCGAACGGTTTGAACTATTTGTCTGTGGCAAAGAACTTGCCAATGCCTATAGCGAACTCAACGATCCTATCGACCAGTTGGGCAGATTTCAGGAGCAGTTGCGCCTGAGCGAGAAAGGCGATGACGAAGCCATGTTTATCGATATGGATTTTGTGCGCGCGCTTGAATACGGAATGCCGCCTACCAGCGGCATGGGCATCGGCATAGACCGACTGGTTATGATGATGACTGGCGAACAGAGCATCCAAGATGTACTCCTCTTCCCACAGATGAAACCCGAAAAGAAGGCTACAGTCTCTACCGACCAAGACTTTGCAAACTTAGGAGTAGATGCCGCATGGATTCCCGCACTGCGCAAAGCTGGCATCAACACCTTAAACCAGCTCAAAGAAGCCAATATCAACAAGTTGTTTAACGACTTGGGCGGACTACGCAAAAAACTGAAACTCGATGTACCTGCACTCCAGAAAGAGACTCTTGAAAGCTGGATTGCAAATATATAAGTACGATGATAGAATCATTCACACTCAACCACTATGGCGTCAACAGCTATGTGGTGTATGACTCTGGCAGCCGGCAATGTGCCCTCATCGACCCGGCTGCCGAAGCCTCTTACGAAGAAGCTCAAGTAAAACAATTCATTGAGCAGCAGCAGTTAACACCGCGATATATCTTGCTGACGCATGCCCATGTAGATCATATCGCTGGACTACGGCAAGCGAGTGAGTGCTACCATCTGCCCGTAACCATGCACCCCGATGGCACCCAACTGATACACCAAGCCGTATCGTATGCGTCCATCATGGGCTTTGAGATTACAAATCTTGACGACTTGCCAACTTGTTTTATCCAAGACAACGAGATTTTGCCGTTAGGACAATCGACCCTGCAAGCTCGATATGTGCCTGGCCACTGTCCGGGCAGCATGTGCTATGTAAGCACCGACGACAAATGTGTGATTACTGGCGATGCGCTCTTCCACCTCTCGGTTGGAAGAACCGACCTTCCTGGTGGCGACCACCAACTGCTAATCGCCAACATAAAAGACAAACTGCTTACGCTGCCTGACGAATACAGCGTGCTGCCTGGACATGGCATCCGAAGCACCATCGGCAAAGAGCGCTTGCACAATCCGTTTCTTTAATGATACAGTTAGAACCCTCATGGTTAAAGGTACTTCAACCCGAATTTGATGCCCCCTATTTTCAACAATTGCGTTCGTTTCTGGTACAAGAACGGTCGCAGTACGTATGTTTTCCAAAAGGCAGCCTGATTTTTGAGGCATTCAATCGGACGCCATTTAACCAGGTCAAAGCAGTCATCATCGGACAAGACCCTTATCATGAGCCAGGTCAAGCCGAAGGGCTTTGCTTCTCGGTTCCCAAAGGGGTAGCAGTTCCGCCATCGCTGGTCAACATCATCAAGGAGATAAACGCTGATCTCGGCATGCAGCTATCACCACAATATGGGCATCTGTCTCATTGGGCAGACCAAGGTGTGCTACTGCTCAACGCTACGCTTACGGTTCGAGCCCATCAAGCTGGTTCTCATCAAAACAAAGGTTGGGAACAATTTACCGATGCTGCCATACGGGCACTCTCTTGTCAGCGCCAAGGCATCGTATTCATGCTTTGGGGGAGTTATGCCATCCGAAAGAAAGAGCTGATAGACACCTCGCGACATTTCATACTCACAGCTCCCCATCCGTCGCCACTGTCAGCCTACCGCGGTTTTTTTGGATGCAAGCATTTCTCACAATGCAATGCACTGCTACAACAGCAAGGCATGTCTGGTATTGATTGGAACATACCTTTAGACTGAGCCGTCTCGGCTCGCCTATACGCTACCGCACCAACAGCACGCTACCTTTCAGTGTCAGCCGCTCCTTGGGTTGCCATCTTGAGGTGTAATTTACTATATACACATACGAGCCTTGCGGACACGGTACCCCTTTATGAGTACCATCCCAAGCCTCATCGGCAACTGACGACTGATACACCAGCAAGCCCATACGGTTATAGATACGGCATTCAAAAGTGCCAATATCACGCACCAAGAAACGGAACTTATTGTTGCTTGGCAACTCGGGAGTGAAGATATTAGGAGCCCATATCTGCCCCATATCGCGCAACAAGGTAACACTTGCGGTATCCACACACCCCAATGCGCTCTGCGTAACCAAGGTTACCACCACCGAATCACGATCTATTGGATATTGGTAATAGGCTGCCGCCCCCTGCGCAACCTGATGTCCATCGACAAACCAGAAACTCTCAACCGAATTGACTGTCCTGTCTTTGATCAGCGGTGTTGCGTTGTCGAACGACACCACACGAGGC
Organism: Candidatus Colimorpha onthohippi; assembly: GCA_018064565.1. Classification (GTDB taxonomy): domain Bacteria; phylum Bacteroidota; class Bacteroidia; order Bacteroidales; family P3; genus Colimorpha; species Colimorpha onthohippi. The sequence goes on along the minus strand of JAGHVA010000188.1, from coordinate 9,886 downwards.
GAAGCATCCGCCACAGCCAGCACGGGTCGGTCTATCTGAAGCCATAACGTGCGCACACTATCACATCCATCTACCGTTTGGTAAAGCACACTACCTCCCACAAACGAATCGCCATACTCCACACTGTCTTCCCACCGATATCGCTCACCATAACACCTAACCACGTGCTCCGTGTCATAATACACGGGGTTGACCGTAAGATCAAGCGTCAGGATGCTGTCGCACCCCTCACGCGTGCGATGCCGCAAGCTGTACGAACCAGTCTTACTATAATAACGATCCATAAAACGCAGCACTTCGCCCTCGCATATCGTGTCTTGCGTCAAACCATAGAACGTCTGGTTCACAGCCAATACAAGACGAATCAAACTATCACACGATTCCTGCGTGCGCAACATAACCTCATAATTCCCTCGTTGACGATACTCTTTGCCACCTACATTAAACGACACGTTTGAACATATCGTAGTATCAATCAATATGTCATACACCTCCCCTACGCTTAGATTCAAATCTATGATACTATCCTCCCCATGACACGCAGGCAATATGGCACGTTTCAATGCGCGGTCGGTAAAGAGTGAGTCTCGCCATGTCAACGGCAGGAAATTGCGGCACACCATAGTATCATATCTTATCTGCTTATTGTGCCACACATGCAGCGAATAGTCAATCAGACTGTCACATCCCATGCGGTTACGGCGCACAAGCACTGTGTCGTGTTGCGTATCCCGAAACACCACACCTGCAAAGAATACCGGCAACCTATTCTGCACAACGGTGTCGTGCTGCTGATAGTATGTGTTAAGATGCACTATAACGCGCATCCCGACCGTGCTATCCTCACCATGGCTTGCTACCAATAGCACCGTATCCAACAAATAAACAGGCGATTGATTTAGCGTATCGGGCAATTCAAACAGCACACCATTCCACTCCCATGGCATTTGATTTTCACACAACACATGGTCGATAGTTGAAACTCGGTTCCACCATACTTTTAGGCTGTATGTTATCAAGCTGTCGCAGCCTACACTATTGGGTCTGACCAACAACGAATCAACCACATCCGTATCAAAATTCCAATCCGAAAAACGATGAGGCAACGCATTCTGCACAACGGTATCGCGCTGCTGATAATAACTATTGCGCAACACATGCACCCGCATTGACACCAAACTGTCCTCTCCATGAGCTCCCTCAAACATCTTGTCATGACAGACATCGAACACACCTGTCTCCCTCGGTTCGGGGAAGCCGAACTGCACCCCATTCCACTCTATTGGCAGATTATTCTCACAAACCATGCTATCCAGACTGGTACGACAATTGTGATACACCCACAACGAATAATTTATCAAACTGTCGCAACCATCTTGATTAACCCTAACCAGAGTGGTGTCTTGATGAGACTCGTAAAAGCAGTAGCCTGCAATACAAGCGGGCAGACTATTCTCAACCAACGTGTCGTGCTGTGAATAATAAGTATTCCTATTTACATACACCTCCATGTGTACCAGACTATCCTCACCATGAGAGGCTGTCAACATCTTTGACCTGCGAATCACAAACTTCGAATCTGGCCAAGGATAACCCTGGTTGAACGTAACACCGTTCCACACCACTGGCAATTGATTCTCACACACTGTCTGCAAAAGCAGTGTATCCCTATTCCACCATACTTTCAATGCGTATGTAATCAAGCTGTCGCAGCCCGCTTTGTTGGAACGCAACAAGAGCGTGTCCGCCTGATCCATATCAAACGTAACGCCCCAATAGCTGTGCGGCAACTGGTTTTGCAAAACCTGCTCATGCAATGTATCGTACGAATTACGACGGACATGAAGCGTCATTTTCACCACACTATCTTCACCATGAATGCCGCTGAACATCTTGCTATGCTGCACATCGAAATCGCCATCGGGGACAGGCTCTGGAAATGTAAACGACAACGTGTTCCATGTTACTGGCAACGCATTCTCGCACACCGTCTGTTCAAGCAATGTCTCGCGATTTTTCCATACTTTAAGACGGTAGGTTATCAGGCTGTCGCAGCCTGCCGCATTCACCCTTACCAAAGTAGTTTCTGGCTGCGAGTCAACAAATCTTACTCCTGCAAAAATGACAGGCAACTGGTTCTCGACTACCGTATCGGACTGCTGATAACGGCTGTTGCGCTTCACATATACCGTCATATTCACCGTGCTGTCCTCACCATGAACACCATGCAACACCTTGGATCCCGTCAGCGAAAACGAAGACGATGGACGCGGCTGCGGAAAGACATATCGGACATTATTCCAGACCAACGGCAACTGATTCTCACAAATCTCGCTATCTACTGCCACCTCTTGATTGCGCCACACCTTGAGCGAGAAGGTTATCAAACTATCACAACCTGCCTTATTGGATCGCACTAAGAGTGTGTCGTCATGATCTGTGTCAAACGTTACACCCCAATAGCTGTATGGCAACTGATTTTGCACTACCTCTTCATGCAAAGCAACATACGAATTACGACGGACATGCAACGTCATTTTCACCACACTATCCTCACCGTGAACACCTCTAAACTTCTTGCTATGCTGCACATCAAAATCGCCATCGGGCGTATGCGCTGGGAAAGTAAACGACAACGAGTTCCATGTCAACGGCAACGCATTTTCACACACCGTCTGTTCAAGCAATGTCTCACGGTTTTTCCATACTTTAAGACGGTAGGTTATCAGGCTGTCGCAGCCTGCCGCATTCACCCTCACCAAAGTGGTCTCAGGCTGCGAATCCACAAACCTTACACCTGAAAAGTTGACAGGCAGGCGGTTCTCAACCACCGTATCGGACTGCTGATAACGGCTGTTGCGCTTCACATATACCGTCATATTCACCGTGCTGTCTTCGCCATGAACACCACGCAACACCTTGGAGCCCGTCAGCGAGAATGAAGACGATGGCCGCGGCTGCGGAAAGACATATCGGATATTATTCCAGACCAGCGGCAACTGATTCTCACAGATCTCGCTATCCACTGCCACTTCTTGATTGCGCCACACCTTGAGCGAGAAGGTTATCAAGCTATCGCAACCCACACTGTTAACTCTTAAGAGATTGGTATCAGTATGATCGGTCGTCCAAACTATCCCCGCAAAACGATATGGCAGGTTATTTTCGATAACCTCTTTGTGATACGTTACCGCACTATTGCGATACACTTTCAGACGCATCGTAATATTACTGTCGGCTCCATCTGATGCCCTAAGTTTGGTTACATGACTTATGCTGAACGTGCCGCTTGGCAGGGGTGTTGGCGACACAAACCGAACGCCATTCCACACTACCGGCAAGCCATTCTCACATACCACACTGTCATGGACAACATTCTTATTGTAACGGACATACAGCGAATATTTGATCAGGCTGTCGCAGCCCGCCTTGTTCACACGCACCAACGTTGTGTCGGACTGCGCATCAGTAAACCTCACGCCCGCATACCAAACTGGCAACGCATTTTCCACCACCGTATCTCTATGCTCAGAATAGCTATTTCTATTCACATGTAATGTCATATTCACGGTGCTGTCTTCGCCATGACACCCTATCAACACTTTTGATTGATTAAGTGTATAGGCACCTGTTGGTCTGGGCGATGGCTGAACAAAAGGCATCTGATTCCATATAAAAGGCATCTGATTCTCACATACCGTACTATCCACCGCCACCGATACGTTATGCCATACCTTGAGCGAAAATGTTATCAGACTATCACAGCCTATGTGGTTGGTCATCTTGATTATCGTAGGTTCCTGATCCGTCCGCCACAATCTACCTGCAAACTGATACGGCAAATAACGCTCTATCTGTTCCTTATGATATTCTACTAAGCTGTTGCGATTTACCTTTACACGATAGATTACAAGGCTGTCTGTACCGTCCGATGCCGTATATGTGTGTTCATGTGTCAACATATACGTCCCTTCGGGAGTTGTCGAAGAAGCCTTAAATTGAAAGCCACACCATGTAAGAGGCAACGCTCCTTCGCATATCGTAGTATCTCGAACCGTACGGCTGTTGTATAACACATTCAACGAGAAGTGGATAAGACTATCACAGCCCTTTACATTCGAACGTTTCAACAGTGTATCCGATTGTTCGCCATAAAACACCAAACCCTCATATCGGTAGGGCAACTCATTTTCGGTAATCGATTTATTAACACGCCCCTCGCTATTGCGCATTATCCGCAGCACCATATCCACTGTACTATCTTCACCATGAACACCGAAAAGAATCTTGGTGTGTTTGATATCAAAATCGGTTCGCGGATACTGCTGAGGCCAAGCAAACCAGACTTCGTTCCACTCTAACGGCAACGAATTTTCACACACCGAACTATCAATTTGCGACTGCTGATTGAGCCACACTTTGAGCGATACCTTCACCAAACTATCACAACCATCACGAGACTTGTAAATCAACGTCGTGTCTGTGGCATTTGAAAATATGTAGTTTTTATACACATAAGGCAACTGGTTCTCAATACACGACAGTCCTACATTCGTTGTTACTGCTGTTTTTTGAACAAGTGTCAGGGTAACCGAGCTATCGCAGCCATATTGATTGGTAGTACTGAATGTATAGGTACCCGGGGCATTATATCTTGAGTCATTCCAGATATAACTTCCTCCCTCACACAACTCGCCATCCACTTGAACATTCGAAGATTGAGACACAAAAATCTTGACCGATGCGGTATCATACCCTAACAATCCACAACGCTCTTTTTTCAACGTAGTAATCACTTTAGCGTCATGATACCCTACCGTGTTGTATGAGTGATTGACCGACAATCCTGTAGCCGAACTACCATCACCAAACTGCCATACCGCACTGGCTAACGGATAGTTACACTTTGCATCTAAGCGAATTTGACTACCTTTGCAAGTAGCAAATGCAGCGTCGTCGTCCAAAACTCTTTCACTACCGTTGATAGAAATATATGTAGCCAAATCGGCTGCGCTCGACCCCACCGAATAGGAATAACTCTCATACTTACCTATACCATACACATGTGCCACAAAAGCACCATCTTCACATTCAAGTGTATGCGACCCGTAGTTTATCTCCATACGTGCATACGAGTAGGTGGTGTCGTAAGGTAGCCTTGTGAAGCGTGACGATATGTTGGCATTGTCAAGCACCATGTTAGGCACATCTTTCGTCTGGGTAATCACATTCACAAAATGGCGATTGGTGATAGGTGTTGAAAATGTGCCGAAAGTAACCTTGCCAATCTGCTGCTCAACGGGGCTAATCATCACCATTGATGGGTCGCCCAACTCCTCCATCGAGCCATAGGTAGCACCTGTAAAATACAGAAACACCTGCGCAGGCTTTGTTGTCTCCAAGCAAGCCACTTCGTTCGCACGCAATTCGTACTCCACCGACTGATAAGCTGATAGCCGCATACTATACACCCCATTGACCCAAAGCTCACAATCGTCTTCCGATGCTGTAATCTTGACCCTGTCGTTTGTTCGCAGCAGCGACGATGTAATAATAAATTTCTTACCGTGATAGTTGGTTGGCATCAACTGCTCAACCAGATGATCGCCACAGCAACTGCTATAGGGCACCTGTGCTGCGATATTGCCAGCATATACCGCTATCGGCTTGCAATCGCGCGATTTGATATAAGTTCCAGACAAATCATCGCCATAATAGGATACCATCTGATGCACCTCGCCCGCATTAAGGGTTTGAGTATAGGTACGTCCTGACAACCCGTTCAGAGTCCTGCCTGTAGATGGTATCGTAATGTCAATCTTAGTGTTGTCTTGCGTTGCCACAATCGAGAACTCGCTATAGGCGCCAGCATTTTTTGCAGCGTATGTCTGTACCACATATTCATCGCGCAATGTTGCCGTAGGCAAGATATTGGTTACATCAAACGAAGCTTCGTAATAGTTCGACGCATAGAGCGACACCGTGTCGGTAGTGGTAACATGGATACCCGTTGGCGTGGCACCACCATACGATGAAGTGTAGGCAAAACTGCTGGGTATATCAACATAGGTAATCTGCCCTGGCTGCACCGTGAACGTCTGAGCCCAACCGCTTGCCTGATTTACTGCCACGCCCGTACAAGCACGTTTAGCCGTCACAATAAGTTTCAAATCGGCTGTGGCATCGTAATTAAAGAGATAGGTAAGCCAAAAATCTACGCCTTGTGTGGTAGGCTGCTGCGACCTTAACGGGAAGGTAATGGATAGCAAAAGCGTGGCAAACAAAAGTCGAAAAGCCTTGGCTACTCGAATTACACAAACACGCTTCGCTATTCCAATCACAGACACGTCAACCTACCTCCTGCAACTCGTACTATCTAATTAACGTTACTGTGCCTTTCTTAATCTGCCACCTGTCTGAATCGAATTTAGTTGTATATCGAATCATATACACATACACACCCTGAGGACATGGCTTGTCTTTATACGTTCCATCCCACTCCTCGTCAGGATTTTTGGACGAGAACACCAAATGTCCCGACCGGTTGTATATATTACACTCATACTGTTCCACCTGGTTGTGACCCACCCGCAGCACTTTATTGTTTGGAGCCATCGGGGTGAACACATTAGGCATCCACACCTGCGATTTATCCATCGGGATTATCGCATACGTAGTATCTTTGCACCCATATTCACTCTCTATAGCCAGCACCACACGCACCGAATCCTCTTCAGTTGGAAATTCGATACACTCCACCGCACTATTCGACGTGCTGCCATCGGGCAACCACCACGTACGAGTATAAGAGTTGATACCATAGTCGTGCAGACAGACATAGCTCTGCGCATAACTTGCCACATCTGGACTGACATGTATCTGTGCCTTTGTAGTCATGTCTAAACCGAGATTTAGATGCAAGATGCTGTCGCAGCCATCCACCGACCGCAAAACCACCATAGGCTTGGTGGTAGGCTCACGATAGGTAACACCATCTATCCATGTATATTCGTCGCCAAAGCACATCATCGCCCCCACCACACTCTCTGTGGGAGGTACCGACTTGATATACTTCTCTCGTTTAAGCGTGTCTCGGCAGCCGTCATCGGTCAAAGCGTACAACGTTACGGTGTAGGTACCCGACAGGTAGGTATGCCTCGGTGACACATCGGTTGATTGCGTTCCATCGCCAAAATCCCATACATATTGAGACGCAAACTCCGACCGATTGTCGAACTGAACGGTAAACGGTGAGCACTGCCTGAGTTGTGGCAACGTGTCGAATCCAAATATCGGCTTGGGGTGAATACCCACAACGATCGACACCGTGTCGTATCCTACACAACGCGTATCGCTGCCATTATACGAATGGTTGGACACCTCTACCATATAATCGGTAGTGCGGTCTGCCAGAGGCGTTATGCTCTGTGTAGTGTCGCCCGTGCTCCACTTGTAGGTATAGTAATAGCCGATACCATAGGTATGACGATCCTGCGCCGTAAACATCTTAGCCCCTTGACGGCAAAATTCCCCATTTTCACCCAACTCGGGCTCTGGCACCCACAGCACCGTAAAATAGCCCACCGAATCCCACTGGCAGCCATATTCGTCAAAGACATGCATGTTGGCATAGAAATAGCCTGCTGTATCTTTGGCCGACATGTAAAACTTGTATGGGTCGTACCTATCTCTACGCACCTCGGCAGCCGATGTGCGGCCTATCTCTGGTCTCACATCCCACGTAATAGAATCTATACCCACCTGATACACGCAGTCCTCATCGGTCTCAGCATTACACAAATCCATACCCCAGCTGAATACCCAACCATTGTCGATAGCCCAGTTGTCGCAAATTTCTATCTTCCATGTTCCGTTTAGCGGGCACCCTACCAACGAACTAAAATCGTCGGCAGGCTTATAATAGTCGCTCTTGGCAGCATGATTGCTTCCATGTTTGGTCGAGAAACTATTTGTACCTGCATTGCCACTACCAGAATGGACAAACCTCGCCGGACGCGGTGGAAAATTGACCGACACCGCATTCACATACTGCGAATTGCCCAAATAATGGTTGGCGTTGACCGCCGTATTGGCAGCTCTACCATCAACCAACATGTAGTTGCCATTGCGCGAAAAACAATAATCCAACCCTATGCCGTACATGTTATACACCGAATCACAATAACGACCACTGCCGCCGTCCCAACCTTCATGATTATTGCCACCATAGGGATAGCCAGTAAACATACCGCCACCGCCACCTGCTCCTGCAGGATAGCCTCCTGGAGCATCCTTATATTTCAATACAGCCTGACGACCACTCGGACATACTATCTTCAAATCATAATCACCCATATACGAATGCTCATAATTAACACAGATAGAACAGATGTCGCCTTTGTCAACCACCGTAGCACCCGTCTTGAACTCTGAGAAGGTAACAGGAGCACCGTAACAGCGCACCGCACAGTTAGGACCATCAGGGATAAATGTTTTCACATCGTTAACACGCGAATGGATATTGCTAATCTCCACCGTATCCAACGACACCACATCCATCGGATTGTACGACACCTCAACCAGCAACTCGTCGTTGCTGCATATCGTACCCATATTGCCGATAGTCCTAATGGGGTTGGCAGCCACTCGCAACTGAATCTGGTCAAACAGCGTTGACACACAGCCATTGGCATCAGACATCTCCAATATCAGATTATGGCACCCCATCGAATCAAAATCGTTATAAGTAACGTAGTTATATCCATTTTGTCCCAATCCGCTACGCACATGTGAGTCGTCGTCAAACGTCCATTTGAACGACGAAGACTCGTCAGTTGGCGTATAATGACCTGTAAAATGCGTATAGTCAGCATAGCCATGTATGCGCACGCCTTCGCCCGCACAGATGGTTACCACCCGATTGTCGCCATCCCAACGCATCGTGTCGCTGGCATATATCTGACCATGGCGCACACGGTCAAAATTAAAGTCGATATGAGGAGTTGTTACCTCGCATGGTTTCAAACATTCCACCGAGCATAAAAAGCCAGCGTTCGCACCCGAATGATTGGCTGTCTTGAAACGGATAGTCAAAGCATGGACATTGGCGTTGTTGGTTGGTGAAGCATATACAATACTTCTACCACCTTTCAAAGCATTTTCAGTATTGGTAGCTGCCACCAGCAAGTTGGAGAATACCGACGGACCGTCATAAATAAAGAGCGTATCCAGCGGATTGATATCAAACAGCGAGAAGCTGAGAGCCAGAGTATAAGGCTGAGAACAAGAGGTCTCTGTGTTATCAATTGTAACCGTCCAATCAGCATTCTTGGTATATGTGTTGTTGTTATCGTCGTCCGATACCTGAAGACCCTCAATAGGCACCGAAAGGGTTTGTCCGTTAAGCGATGCGTTCAATTTATACATCACACTATTTTGAGCATGGACAAACAGAGTTCCGCTCAGCAGTATCGTAAAGAGTATGAATAAATTCCGCTTCATATATTCGAAATTTTGCAATATAGGGGCATAATAATTCCAAACTGCAAAATTACAAATAAATTCGTAATTAGGCAAAAATAAATTATCCGCTTCAAAATGCCGTTATCTGCAGCATTTGAAATTCGACGAAGCACTGCATGTATTCACCACCCTACTCACACACCAACCGTACAGACCGACCGATGTTGTGGTCGCTACCTGTTATGCTGGGAGGAGGTGTTTTATCTCCTTTGGAGGAGAGACTAAAACTCAATTGGGATGCGCGTCCGGCATTATCACAATCATATGACGAAGACCAATAGGTGCCGTAACTCTCGAGACGGTTGATGGTAGTACTGGTACGGTAGCCTGAGACAGGCAAGAACAACGCACCAGCCGCCTCCAT
>JAGHVA010000031.1 GCA_018064565.1 Candidatus Colimorpha onthohippi | reverse complement strand
GTATATAACAGTTGTGTGAATCGTTGCAGAGCAAGATTCCGATATTCCAACAGTATTGGTGGATGGAGGTTGTGTGTAGTGGTAAGCAGTGGGATGTAGCATTGGTGATGCAAGGAGATAAGGTGTTGGGTGCACTGCCGTATCTTATTGGATCTAAGTGTGGGATGCGTTATATTGTGCAGCCTCAACTTACGCAGTTCAACGGTCCGTGGTATAATTATGAGGCCTTGGAGTCGCCCATCTCAGAATCTCATAGGTTGCGGTTTGAGTGCGAGGTGGCAAACAAACTGATTGATAGTTTGAGTAGTCTCCATCTAACATGCTATCAGCAGTGTTTTTCACCAACGGTTACCAATTGGCTCCCTTTTTATTGGAGAGGATTCAGGCAATCAACCCGTTATACTTATAGGATAGAGAATATAGAGAATCCTGATTTAGTATTCCAATCGTTCGACGTGCATGAGCGTCAGCGGAAGATTACGCGCAACAAAGAACGGTTGCAGATAGTAGAGACGCATGATGCAGCGTGGTTTGCGCAGTTTCATGCTGACTATTGGAATCGTAAAGGCAAGCAAGAACTGCTACCTTTTGATTTGGTGGTGCGGGTGGCAAATGAGGCTATAGCAAGACATCAAGGAGCTTTGTTGCGATTGGAAAACGAGTGGCACCAGGCGGTAGCGGCCGCTTTTGTGATATACGACAGCAATCAAGCGCATTTGCAGATGACTGCTTATAGTCATGATTATTATAAGTCTGATCACGTCACGTTGCTGATATGGCAGTTGATACAATGGCTCTCATCTCGGACCAAGGCGTTCGATTTTGAGGGTAGTATGATACGAGGGAAGGAGTATTTTAACCGTTCGTTTGGCACATGTCAGACACCCTATTTTATGGTTTGTCGTTATGCAAACCCATTGATTTCGTTCATGATGCGCAATCGACGTTAATTATGTTTATTTAAGAACCTTTACAAATATGAAGAAGATATTTTTGACTATCTGCGTTGTGGCAGCATTTGTTGCCAACGTATGGGCGCAGGCTCCGTTGAAGATGGATTATCAAATGATAGTACGCGACCCTCAAGGCAATTTGGTAACGAGCCGGTTGGTACATGTAAAATTCTCAATATTTCACAATTCGCCAATGGATGAGCTTGTTTATTCAGAGCATGCCACTGCTTCGACTGACCGTTCGGGGTGGGTGCGATTGGTGATAGGTGATGGGTTGCCAGTGTATGGTGATATGCGCACGGTGGATTGGTCGGCAGGCAACTATTACCTTCGGGTAGATGTTGACCCCAAAGGTGGCAACGACTACACTACTAATGTCCAGCAACAATTGGTAAGTGCTCCGTATGCCTTGTATGCTGCATCGGCGGACTATAACACATTGAAAAATTTGCCTAACTGGTCAGATTCTATTCGTATGCTTATGAACAATGCAGGAAATGATGGCAATATGGGTGATAATTTGGAACAGGAAAAACGTTTGAAGATGATGGTTGATGTTGCCGTTGCAAAGGCGTTGCAAAACGCTTCTAAAAACACCCGTACCGATAATGTCAAGGTGTCAGAATCGGTTGCCGAGACAGCTTCTCGAAAAGTTAGAACGTATGCTGTTACGGAGGGAGTGTTGCCAGGCTATTTTTCTGTAAGCGAAACGAAGCGCGTCCGATTTGCAATAGGCAATTTGCAATATTCCGAAGAGGGTAGCCATGTTGTGGCAAATGGGCAGACGGTGGGCGGCACTTGGCGGTTTGCTACGCATCAGTATGAGTGTGTGACTGGACAAGACAACTGGTCAGACCAGTTTGGCTGGGGGCGTACGGGGTGCGACAATGATTTTGAATCGCAGGATGTGTGTAACGATTGGGGTATGTATAATGCAATAAGCGGTGGTGGTGACGAACCGGGTATGTGGCGTATGCTTACAATGCAGGAGTGGAATTACTTGCGCAGCTTGCGTAAAGATGCCGAACAAAAGATGGGATTAGCAACGGTAGCAGGGCAGCGTGGTATTGTGCTTCTGCCTGACGATTGGAAGAAACCAGGCGAGTTGACATTTGTGTCAGGGTTTGTGCGCGGTTATGCAACCAATAATTACACGGCTTATCAGTGGGAGACGATGCAACGTGCAGGAGCTGTGTTTTTGCCAGCAGCAGGATCTCGTATCAATGGGTCGGTTACCAGTAGTGGAACGTACGGAAGCTATTGGTCGTCATCGTCAAAGAATGCTAATCAGGCATTTAGTTTCGATTTTCATACCAACGGAACTCAAACTATAGGGAATCAAAGTTCGTTAGGACTGTCTGTTCGGCTGGTGGCTAACGAATAGTGGATTGGCTTTTGTTGCGCATCAGCTGGTCGAAGTTGATACGAGATAGTGCGGAGTGCTTGCGCAACTTGTTGAATTCTGGTTGACTTATTTCCCCAAGGCGGCTTAATTGGTCAAGTCTGTCTTGGGGAATTTCTGTTTTGGCAGTGGCGTGCTGGTTAAACGGACATACAACTTGGCACCGGTCGCAGCCAAAAAGGCAACCGTTGAGGCGAAGCTGTTTAGGTAGTTGAGGGTCGCGGTTCTCGATGGTGTTGTATGCCGCACAACGGCGGGCGTCGATGGCTGTGATGCCGTTGAGCGAGCATATTGCCTGATTGGAGCAAGCGTTCATACACTTGTCGCAGTTGCCACATCGGTTTTCGATAGGAGTATCATAATGGTTGGCGGGTAGCGAAAGTATCAACTCACCGATATTACACCAACTGCCCAAGGTAGGGTGTATGAGGAGTGTGTTGTGCCCAATCCATCCCAAGCCAGCTTTGGCAGCCCACAATTTGTCGCTAATAGGGGCTGTATCCACAAACGGGCGACCTTCGAGATTAGGATATTCTTGCTTTAGCAGCGAAAGCAGCAAGTAGAGCTTCCGTTTTAGTTTTTCGTGATAGTCTTCGCCATAGGCATAGCGAGCTATGGGAGCTGGTTCGGAGAGCGTTTGGGTGGGATTGTAGGAGCATAGCACACTCACCACACATTGGGCTCCAGGAAATAGCTTAGAGGGATCAGACCGCATGTCGCGGTGGTCTGCCATATAACTCATAGAGGCATGGTATCCTTGTGATAGCCATGCCTCCAATTGTGTTTGAAAATTGGGTAGCGCTTCAGCCTTGGCAATTCCACACGCATCAAATCCTACAGCGGCAGCCATTTGTTTGACATAATCAGACTGTATGGGTTGCATGGTGTGTCAACGTGTAGGCTAATCGTTGTATTTGTCTTTCTTGCTGCCGTCGTAGAGTTCAAATTTCATAAAGCGGCAATCGAGCGATCCGTTGAGTAGTTGTATCTTGCGTGAGGGTCTCAGTCCGATATGCTTGAGTGCGTCAAAATCGCTTGATATAAGCCATACCTCACGACCAGCACCATAGCGTTGCTTCATGGTGTCGCCCAACTGTTGGTACATGGCGTTAAGGTCCTCAACCTTGATACGTTCGCCGTAAGGAGGATTGGTTACGATAATGCAGCGCCCCTCGGGAGGATCTTGGTCTTCGAATGATCCACAATGTAGCATTACATCTTTGTGTAACTTGGTGTATTCAAGGTTTTTCTCACATTGGTTGAGTACGTTCATGTCGATATCGTTGCCCCATATCTCGTAGTCGAAGTCGCCTTCGCCTATGCGACGGTTCTCTTGCTCTTTTACCCGTTTCCACTCGCCAAGATTAAACTCTTTCCAACGTTTGAAGGCGAAACGGTCGCCCCGATAATATTGTGCAGGAATATTATTGGCCAGCATGGCAGCTTCGATGAGGATGGTGCCACTACCGCACATGGGATCGTAGAAATTGCAGTCGCATTTCCAGCCAGAGAGTTTAATCATGCCCGCAGCCAGCACTTCGTTGAGAGGTGCGATGCCAACGCCTTGACGGTAGCCTCGTTTGTGCAAACTCTCACCGCTACTATTGATAAGTATGGTAACGTGGCTGTCGGCGATATGCAGATTGAATTTATAGTCAGCATTCTCGGTGTCGATATTGGGGCGGTGACCGAAGTTTTTGCGAAACCGATCTACTATGGCATCTTTGGTTTTAAGTGCCGCATAATAGCTGTGAGTGAATATCTCGCCACTGGTGGTGCTGTCGATCATAAAGGTACAATCTACATCCATGACTTTTTCCCATGGTATCTTATACACCTGATTGTATAGGTCTTGGTCATTATAAGCCTCGAATTCGGCAAAGGGCTTCAAAATGGATAGGGCAGTGCGGCAAGTGTAGTTGGCACGGTAAAGCGTGCACATATCGCCCATGAAAGATACGGCGCGGTTCAAAATCTCAATATCGGTGGCACCACATTGTTGCAGCTCGTCAGCCAACAACTCTTCTAATCCCATCATGGTTTTGGCTATCATTTTGAATTTTTGACCTGATGATTGGGAGATGATTTGCTTTTTGCCGTTTTCTTTAGTGATAATCATGTGATGGATTGTATTACGTTTAGATGAAATGCTTTATGGAAAAATAATATGGAATGGCAATCTGTTAGTTAGTTGGTAACGAGAGATATATCCAAACTCTTGATGTGGTGCGTGAGTGCGCCTACGGATATAAAATCGACGCCAGTCTCGGCACAGCTGCGCAGTGTTTGGTCGGTAATGCCACCGCTGGCTTCTGTCTCGTAGGCACCGTTGATGAGCGTTACAGCCTGTCGCAGGGTGGGGATATCAAAGTTGTCGAGCATAATGCGGTCGATGCCGCCATTGTCGAGTACTTGCTGCAACTCGTTGAGATTGCGGACTTCAATCTCAATTTTGAGCTGTTTGCCTTGCCTTTTTAAGTATTCGTGAGTACGATTGATGGCTGCAGCAATTCCGCCTGCAAAATCGATGTGATTGTCTTTGAGCATAACCATGTCGTACAAGCCGATACGATGATTGGTACCTCCACCACACTTGACAGCGTATTTTTCCAAAAGACGCATGTTAGGGGTCGTTTTTCGGGTGTCAAGCAGTTGGGTGTGTAGTCCGTGTAGCATCTGTACCAGACGGTTGGTCTCGGTAGCGATGCCGCTCAGACGTTGCATAAAATTGAGTGCGGTGCGCTCTGCGGTAAGAATGGCAGCGGAGAATCCCTCAACGCGCATCAGCAAATCGCCTTTTTTGATGGTGTCGCCATCGTGTTTGTAGGCGGTAGTCTTGGTGCGGCTATCTACAAGTTCAAATACCCGTTGGCCAACCTCTATGCCACATAAAATACCATCCTGTTTGGCTTTCATGACAGCACAACCTTGTGCTGTGGGAGGAATACATGCCAGAGTGCTGTGATCGCCATCTCCGATGTCTTCGCAAAGTGCCATGCGGATTAGCTCATCCAAGTTGCTGATGTGATTCATTTGAAAAAGAACTGAAGTTTTTGATTTTGCAAAGGTACGCATTTTTTGTAAATTGAAGCCTATGTGCTATAAAAAGTGTAATTTTGCATGAAATGTGCTTTGGGGATATATTGTTTAACGTATTGTAAATTATGTTATAATGATTGTTTCAATAATCAATATTGGTGATGAACTTTTGATAGGGCAGGTTGTAAATACAAATGCCTCAAAAATGTCGCGTATGCTGGTGGAGTCAGGAATGGAGGTCCACCGGGTTTATACCGTGGGCGACAACGGTCGGGATATTGCAGCGGCGATAAAAGAAGCAGTGGCAGGTAGTGATGCGGTGCTTTTGACAGGTGGGCTTGGCCCTACCAAAGACGATATCACCAAACATGTCTTGTGCGAATTGTTTGATAGTAAACTATATGAGAATAGTGAGGCGTTGGATAATGTGAAGCGTATATTTAAGGCGAGAGGATTTGAACTGACGCCTATCAACCGTCAGCAGTCGTGGGTTCCAGAATGTTGTGAGATGATCAACAACGACGTAGGGACTGCACCTGCCATGCTTTTTGATATTGGGTGTAGTCAGATGCAATCGTGGTTTCCAGAGGTGGAAGTGTCGCCGTCGGTAAGCAAAGTGTTGGTGTCGATGCCTGGCGTGCCATCAGAAATGGAATATTTGATGCGGCATAGAATTATACCCTGTCTTAAATTGAGATTTGAAACAGAGGCAATTGTCAACAAAAACGTTATTGTGCATGGTATAGGAGAGTCGTTTTTGAGCGATTTGATAGAGCCGTGGGAATTGGCGCTACCATCCAATATCAAGTTGGCATATTTGCCAGATGCGGGTATGGTCAAGTTGCGCCTTACCGCGCGTGGCAGTAGTGAGGCACAATTGAGGGAGCAAATTGCAAAAGAGATGGTTGGATTGTATGATTTGGCAGGACAGTACATTGTGGGTGAGGACGTAGAGTCGTTGCCAGAACTTGTGGCTTGCCAGTTTGTTCAAGCAGGAGTTACACTCGCTACAGCCGAAAGTTGTACAGGAGGAGCTATTGCTACATGTCTTACGGCATTGCCTGGGGCTTCGGAATATTTCAAAGGCGGTATTGTAGCGTATAGCAACGAAGTAAAACAATCTGCATTGGGTGTTGGAGCCGACACGTTGCACTGTCATGGAGCCGTGAGTGAGGCGACTGTGCGAGAGATGGCGGAGGGCGCTCGTTGTAGGTTAGGAGCCGACTATGCGGTAGCGACCTCGGGCATAGCAGGCCCAGGAGGTGGCACCGACAGCAAGCCTGTGGGCACTGTGTGGATGGCAGTGGCGTCGCCTACCGAAACAGAAGCTCGTTTGTTCCATTTTAATGGTCAGCGACAGCAGATAATCAACAGAACCGTACACTCAGCATGCGCATGGCTGTTGCATGCAGTAAAAAAGAAATAATGATGCCTAAATTTTTGATAACCATATTGCTTCTTATAGTATCGAATGTGTTTATGACCTTCGCTTGGTATGGCAATCTTAAGTTGCAAGAGCTGAAGATATCTACAGATTGGCCTTTGTATCTCATCATCATCTGCTCGTGGGGATTGGCGTTGTTTGAATATTGTTTTATGATACCTGCCAATAGGATTGGGTCGCAGATTAACGGAGGTCCATTTAGCTTGATGCAACTTAAGGTGATTCAAGAAGGTGTATCGCTTGTCGTATTCACGGTGATAGTTGCAACGGTTTTTAAGGGGGAGCCTATCCGATGGAATCATTTGGTAGCATTTGGGTTGATAGTGGCAGCGGTGTTTTTTGCGTTTATGGATAGCAAGTAGCATAGTAATTGACTTGTAGGCGATTTTTTTTTGCTTTTGGTGTAGGGTAGGGTGTGCGGTTTCAAAAAAAAACATGTATCTTTGCAGTTTTTATATATTGCGTAGTAAAATTGCATTGTTATGCGTGTATATTTACAAGTTGTTGTTTTTTTAGTAGTTATGTTGTTGGCGCAGCCGCAGTTGTTGTGGTCGCAGTCGCTTCCATCTAATGTCCCTACATGGGGATTGGTATCTTATTATCCTTTGGATGGAGATGTCAACGATGTTGGTGGGTCGAATATTCATGGGGCGTTGGAACATGAGGTGGGTGCTACTGATGCCGTAGCGGTAGCAAATAGGAAATCCTCGGCATCATCTGCTTTGCAATTTGGTGGTTATTACAATCGCAACTGGAGTAGGGTTCCTCGAACCGATGCAATGACACTCGACACGGCTTTGAGTATCTCTTTTTGGATGCGTATTGACCACATGGGTGGTATGGATGTTGATGAGAGTTATGTTGAGGACGAGGCTGCCTATACGATATTTGCATTTGGTGGAGACGGCAATCTTGATGTGCCAGGTTTGCGACTGCAAGCCGTGTATTCGGATGTTGAAGGCAAGACTTTGTCGTTCTTTTTGCGTAATACCAACGAAGTGGGAGTTGCCCAACCCAACATCAACGTGTACAGTGAGTATAAGTGCTATAGGCCTTCGGAGTGGATTCATTGCGCATTTGTTATCCATCGTAACAATTGCAAGATTTACATAAACGGTACTCTTGTTGAAGACGACATTTTAGATGAAGAGGCTGATTTTTCGGCAGCTAATACCTATGATTTATATTTGGGTCGCATGCTGGGAGGAGATATTGACTGGTATCCGTATGGAGGCATCCTTGACGAGTTTGGTATGTGGAATCGCCCACTTACGGCCGATGAGATAACAGGATTGTACGACGGATACGAGGATCCGTTGATGGCTGGCAAATCGGTCTCGGATGTGGTTGTAAATCTCACCAACTGGTGCTTAGATAACCCTGCTACGATTTCTATAACAGCCGATGGTGATATGATGGGGTATGCCCTTGATGATATTACCGACACGCATGCTATAGGCCAGTTTTATCCTTCGGTGGGTACACATCATGTGTATGCTACCACAGGTTGCGACACGGTAGATTCGGTGGTAACCGTCCTTTGCGAGTGTGCTATAACCACTGATGTGTATGATAGCATCTGCTACGGCGACACCACAGTAGTAATTTACGATACAATCCTATATGAGGGTTTCAATGGCGGTTTGACAGCTGGCTGGACTACCGAGCAGACTGGAGCTTTGAAGTGGGCTGTGGGGTCGGCATTGGACTTTCCAGGTGATTCGTACAACAGTCCTCATTCGTATTACCCAGCCCAAGGTGCTAAGGCGGCTTTTTGCGTAGGGTCGATGGAGTCGTCATCAAGTTTGTTGTTGTCGCCTGCAGTGGAGATTCTTAAACCAGCTGAAACTACGATGCAGTTCTGGCTGTTGCAGCCTAATAAGTCGTTGAAGTATGGATCATTGATTTATGACGCATGGAATGATTTTTATTTAGGGTTTGATGAAGATGGGGATCGGTCGTTATGGGCAAAGTCGGACGAACAACCAATAAATGAGTGGACCGATATCAATCTCTCGCTCTCGTTTGCGGGTTCGGATCCTTTACAAGGTAGATTTGTGTTCCAGTCGGAAAACAGCAATGGTATGGGAACAGGTATTGATGAGCTGCTGGTGATGGGACCCAAGCGTGTGAAGCTGCCCGCCTATCAAGGTGTTCTTGTGGCAGGCGATACGGTAAGCCTGACCCGTATATACAAGGCTCAGTCGGGTTGCGACAGTGTGGTGAATTATCATTGGCGATTGAAAGGTTATGTTAAGGTAGATACTAATGTGGAGAATTGCGATAGCTATACATGGACGAAGGCGGACAGTACATTTAGGAGTTCAACGGTTTATACCGATACGTTCAAGCTTGCCAATGGTTGTGATAGCGTTGTTACGGCATATATCAATATCAAGAAATCGACATCCTCATCCATAATTAACCAGACGGTATGCGACACTTTCTTCTGGGACGTTACGTCGCAATATTACACATCTTCGCAATTACTGAAGCATACACTTGATGGTGTCAAAAATCAAGCGGGTTGTGATACCACGGTACAGGTAAGTCTTACGGTATATTATAGGGATACCCTTTTGGTGGAACCTCGTGCATGCGACAGTTTTTATTGGGATGTAACTGATAGTACGTATAAGCAATCAACTCTTGACTTCATACATAAGCAAACTATTCATGGTTGCGACAGCGTGATTTCGTTCAACCTTACTGTCAATCCCACCACTATGGGCGATACCTTGGTGCAGTCGGCATGTGATAGTTATGAATGGGTGTTGGATAATCCTCGTACACTCGACAGCTCAGGCGTATATCACGACACGGTGCTCAATAGCAACCAGTGCAATCATTTGGTGTGGCTGAATCTTACTGTCGATTACAGCTCGTATGGCGATACAACTGTCGAAGATCGTTGCGACTCGTTCCGATGGAGTCAGAACAGCACGTTATATACTCACACGGGTTTATATACCGATGTGATTCATGCTGATGACAGATGCGATAGTATTGTGTCGTTACAGCTCACCATACGGAATTCATCAGAGGTAACGACATCGAGTGCAACGTTTTGTGACCGCTACCACTGGATGACGACCGACGAGACCTATACCGAATCGGGCATATACCGCGACACTTTGACCAATGTTGCAGGATGTGATAGTGTGGTGGAGTTAGATCTCACAATTTACCAAACCCCTCAGTTGATATGTCCGAGCGACACCACTATCGAGATATGTGGTACAGCAACTTTTAGGGTCTCGGGTGCCGATTATTATACCGTAACACCTAACACCGGATTTTCGGCTGCTGCCTATACTGATAGCATCAGTGAGTTGCTTAAAGGACTTCGCCAATCGCAGCGTTACAGAGTAGAAGGATACAGATTGGGCGATGAGTTGGTGAATAACGGTGATTTTACGCAAGGTAATGTGGGCTTTACGAGCGATATGACGTTTGCTCCATCAGCAAGTGGTTATTGCCATTATGGCGTTCAGAACCGTGCTCAGGCTTATAGTAGCGATTTCAGGGCGTCGGATCACACTACGCCATCGCTGACCACTGGCAAATTTCTTATTGCGGATGGGTGTACGCAGGCTAACTCGGTTGTATGGTCGCAGACAGTGCAGGTGCAGCCTTATACTGACTATGTGTTCTCAATGTGGGGTGTCTCGGTAACGACAAGTAGCCCAGCGCAGCTCAAGGTGTATATGAACGGATTGCCTCAAGAGGGGCAGTTGGCGTTGCCCTCAGTGGCAGGGCAGTGGAAGCAGATGCTTTTCAAATGGAACAGCGGCTCCAAATCTCAAGTGGAAATCACCATTCGCAATCAGCGAGGCGAAGCATCGGGCAATGATTTCGGTGTGGATGATATCTCGTTGCGTAAGCTTTTGTGCAGTGCAGAACAGCAGGTGATGGTGGGCGTGCATTATGATACTATTCGCCAGAATGTGTGCGATGCTTATACTTGGCGCGAAACGGGACTTACCTATAGCGAGAGTGGTGATTACGAACGCCATATCAGCAACGCTGATAGGTGCGATAGTGTCCGTGTGTTACATCTGAATATCAGCAATACTTTCGTTGATACAGCCAATATCACCATCTGCACGCGTTATATGTGGCGTGTTAACGGACAGATGTATGAAGCCAGCGGTTTGTATAGGCATGATATCATCCATGAAGATAACGATGAGTTGTGCGATTCGGTTAGATACTTAAAACTGACTATTTTGGAGTGTGGTGATATCCCATTGCCCGACAATGTGGATGAACCAAACTGCACAACGCCACCGCCCGCCAACGCTTTTGCTATGAAAACACTCTTTACCTATGGCAACAATGCAGGCGACGTGAGTGTGAACTGCATGTCAACTCCGATGGTAGGCGATGTAGATGGCGATGGAACTCCCGAACTGATTGTTTGCCGCGACAACGGAGGCAACCCTTGGAATAACAATGCACTATTGATGGTGGACGGCAGGACGGGTCAACTCAAATATACTGTCGAACTGCCATGGTTTTCAACATCAGGTCAATGTATTAGCGTGGCGGATGTGGATGGCGACGGATTGTCGGAGGTCTTTTTGTTAGCAAACGATAATTTTGTGTATTGTTATAGTGCGTTAGGAAGAGGGATGCTGTGGCGTAGTGTCATCCGGACCGATGCCCGTTATCTGCCAATGGTGGTGGATATCAACAGCGATGGGCGTGCTGAGTTGGTGTGTGGCGGATATATCTTTGATGCACAGACGGGAACATTATTGTTGCAAGGCACACTCCAAAACACTGGACGTGGCTACGGCGCTCCACATTGCGACAACGGCTACGGAAGAGCCTATTACATGCAGGCACTGGCAGACTTTGACCATGACAACCAGTTGGAGATAGCCGCGGGCAACTCGCTTTACAAACCAGTGATTACCAACAACGGAGGAACGGCTGGAAACAGCTGGCGCCTTTTGCGCCAGGCAGAGCGTATAGACGGCATTACTTATTATGATGGGCAGACATTTCTTGCTGACTTTGACAACGACGGCGATGTGGATGTGTGTGTGCTTGGGTATAGCAAAGCTAATATCAATACTACCCATGTGTATGTGTGGGAAGGGCAGACATCCGAGATGATTGCCTACAAGGTGGTGCCGCTGTCTGGCAACTACGACGGTTCGGGCAACAGCCCCTCAATACCATTCTGTGGAGATCTGGACGGCAACGGCACGCCAGAGATTATCTTCAACCACCCATGTGCTATGTTTGTGCTTTCGTACGATGACACATTGGCTAATCGTATTAGAGTAATGCATCGCTCCACTACTTATGCCGAGACGGCAGGATTTACGGTGTTCGACTTTAACCAGGATGGCAAAAACGAGATAGTATATAGGTCTTATGGTGGTGGCAACCCTGGCTATTTGGCCATTATCGATGGCGTTACGCTCAATGAGATATGTCCTAAACAGGTCTCCTATACAGGAACTATCTGTGAATACCCCATAGTGGCAGACGTGGATGCCGACGGACATGCCGATATCATATCGATAGGCGGACATAGGCCTTGGAGTAGCAATAGCTCGGCAGGTTATGTGTCGGTCTATTCCAGCCAGCAGGTGGCAGCATGGGGCTCGGCTCGGTCGGTATGGAATCAGTGGGCATACAACTCCGTCAATATCAACGAGAATATGACAGTTCCGCAATATCAGTTTGATGTGGCTTCAATATTCCCCAATGGCAAGGAACCATTTAACGGATTTCTACGGCAGAGTCCTCGTATTGATCAAAACGGAGATGTATATGTCAGTGTGTCGAATGTAGATGCTACTTTAAGCAGAGGTAATGTCCAATACAGCGACACAGGAGCATTGGTGTGGGTGGACTATTGCAATATGGGCGACAATAACCTTATTGCACCATATCATGTGGCTATATACGACGGCCATTACCGTGGCGTATTGGTTGATACATTTACAGTCAATCATACCATCTATATGGACAGTTGTTCTGACATAGAGATGTTTATCCCAATGCGTAAGCTGTGTCATATCAAGAACGACAGCATAGCTGTGGTGCTGAACGATGGGGGATTCGGAATTGGGCAAAACGGCGGTCAGCAGTATGAGTGCGACACTACCAACAACGTAGTGATGCTGCCATTCAAACCTGTGATACCCAAGGCCGACACCATGGTAGTCGAAGCCTGCGACAGCTATTTGTGGGCAGCGGTAGATATGTTGAAAGACACCTCTGGACTGTTTAGCGATACTACCTCTGATATGATTGGATGCGACAGCGTGCGGTGGCTTGACATAACCATACATCGTAGTTTTAATCATACGCTCGACACCTCGGTGTGCGACCTCTTTTACTGGGATGTAAACCAAACCGAATATACAGCATCCGACGAGGTGACGGAGGAATTCAAAACCATTCACGAGTGCGATAGTATCCGAAATCTAAACCTTACTGTATATTATAGCTATTCCACCTCACAACAGGTGGAAGCTTGCAACCGCTATTTCTGGGAGGTAGATCGCCGCTACTATGACCGTGATATCGTTCATACCGAGATGATGCGGACGGTGCACAACTGCGACTCGGCAGTAACGCTCAACCTCAAACTCTATCATTCCTACGCTGATACCATATACGATACGGTATGTTACAAGTCGGAGCGCAATTTCTGGGGGCAGGTATGCACGGAGACAGGCCATTACACATATAAGAACGAGATGATGCCTGGCTGCGATTCTGTACATGAATTGTACTTGAATGTTAGACCAGAAATACCGCTTACGATCGACTCGTCGGCGCAGTGTGACCTGCTGCAATATACGCTCATAGCGCAGCATCCCATGGCAGAACGATACGACTCAACGGGCTTTGGCTGGTCGGCATTCCCATCAGACCCTGAGCTTCTCCATCAGGCGTGGGGCGATACCATACGCGTCCGCCCACAACTCAGCACACTCTACACTGCCACATCTTATTATGCGCAGGGGTTGGCTTGCCCCACCCAGGTGTCGCAGATGCTTACGCCAACGGTTCCGATTGAGGTTAAGATAAACAGTTCTACGCAGGTGTTCTCGCACGATCTGACTCAATTGCGCGCCTCAGCAACGGGCAGCGGATTCACAAGTCAGCAGTGGTATGTGGATGGCGAATGGGTGTCAGACCAGCGAACCATCAATTATACCTACGACGAGTCAATGGGTCTGGACAGCATCTTAGTACAGCTATTTGTTGCCAATGGTAGCTGTACCGATAGCGATAGCGTTATAGTCCGTTACCAGGTGGGCGAACTCTATGTCCCTTCGGTGATGGCTCCTTCAGAGGAGCGTATCAAGCACTTCCGTGTGATTGGAACGGGCATAACCGACTATGAGATTTATATCTACAACCGTCGAGGGTTGCAGGTGTTCCATTCCGAACAGCTGCACAACTATTGGGATGGTACCTTGCCCGATGGCACCAAAGCCCCACAGGGTGGTTATGTATATAGCATCCGTTATCGGACGCAGACAGCCCCCGACGAGTGGCACCGTCGCACAGGGACCGTTACCTTGATAAGGTAAGCAGTGTTTGCTTTGTACTCAAATCGTTTTACACTTCTATCGCCCCCGCTCATCAGCTTGGGAAGCAAGCGGCCGCAGGTTTCTTGCCATGGTTGTTTGTCGTCGTGTTTGTTAATTCTTAAAAATGATGATATTTTGTGAAATTGACGATTGCACATATTCACTATGCCTCAGCCATTCAGTGCTTGCTCCAATTCTTGTGTCCACGGCTCGTTGCTGATAGTTGCTGCCATATCGTTGAGAGCGAGGCATTGTTGGCGTGTTATGGTACGTTTCTCCATGTGATAGGGCCAAGGGGCAAGCATCAGCAGGAGGCCTTCAGCGCAAGCTTCAAAATACTTGCCTGGCGGCTTATAGAGCGGGGGAAAACCATTCTCCAGTATCACTATCAATGGTTGCTTAGCATCGAGTGCTGCTCTGGCTATCTCCTTCTCGCCTGCCGAGATGCAAGGACTCACTACCACACCTCCCTTTTTCCCTCTGTCTATGAAGTATTCTTTCTGGCGGGCTATCAGCCTGAGGTTCTCGGGGGTGGTGTTGTTATGGCAGCGCACTTGCATTCTCACCCCTCGTTCCAGTAGCCACTGGTTGCCTATGGCGGCGAATGTGAGCGAGCCGAGCTCGCTCAAACCAGACAAGCCAACCAGCTGGCTTGGCTGGTTCGGTTCGTTGCAGCTCGGCCATCGGTTCGGTTCGTTGCAGCTCGGCTGCATCGCTTGATGGCTCGGCTGTCGGTTCGGTTCGTTGCAGCTCGGCTGGATCGGTTGATGGGTCGGGCGGTTCGGTGAGGTGCAGGACGGCTGGTTCGGTCGGGTGGAGCACGGGCGGGGGGGGGGGTGGG
>JAGHVA010000224.1 GCA_018064565.1 Candidatus Colimorpha onthohippi | reverse complement strand
TCGGTTGCACTATGCTTGGCATAGTGCCTATTAGCCTTCGTCTGTAGGATAATCATCTCGTGTAGCTGTAGTGAGTTCGATATAATTCTTTAACAATCGTGTCTTTGTGATTTTTTTCAGTCTTTTTTTGTTTATGTGGTCTTTCCAATAGGTCCAATAGGCTTGAAGGTGGTTGAGAACTTGCCCCTCATCGTGCAGTGTCTGGATAGCTTGTGCAAGCAGTTCATCGTGGATTTTCCAAAAGGATTGGTGTCTTTGTTGGGGGGTCCAATCTTTCATTAGCAAGGTAGGGTTGGCTACTAATCCGCGTCCTATCATGATGCCATGCAGATTAGGGTAGGATGCTTGGAGTTGTTCTATTTGCTGAATCGTCAAGATATCTCCATTATATATTATTGGAATCTGGCACTGGTTGTAGAACTGCTCAAAGGCTTCCATGTTAGGTGTCCCATCGTATTGTTGTGTTGCAATGCGTGGATGAATGGTGATGTGCGTCAGTGGTGCCTCGTTGAGCATAGGTAGCAGCAGTTGCGCTTGTTGTGGGTTCGTGTTGCCTATTCGCATCTTTATCGAGAATTGGATGGAGGGGCGCTCTTTCATCTCTGCGATGATCTCTTTAATGCGGTCAGGGTGTTCCATCAGTCCGCATCCGCGGTGGGCATGCACCTGCATGGGAAACGGGCACCCCATGTTGAGATCAATACGATGGTGCCCCTGATTTGACAAGAAATCGCATAGATATGCAAATTCTCGGCGTGTAGCGGCTATGACCTGTGGAACCGTGGGCACTTCACCACATGACTGCATACTGGTGTCATGCTGGTCTTTGTTGCGAATCCCATTGGGCAGCCATCGGATAAAAGGGGTATAATAATGGCTGATACCTCCCACCTCCTTACAATGTATTCTGCGAAAAGTAGCATCTGTTATCCCTTGTAATGGCGCAAACTCAATCAGCATTGTATAAAAGGTAGTCAATTATCCACGCGGTCATATATAGCAAAGGCATAGTCAAGTGCCGACTGGTCGTCGTGCAGGCACTGACTGATATTTATCTGTCTGAATTGTGTGGCGTCGATTGCGGGGAAATAAGCGTCGGCGTTATAATCACGATACACCCATGTTACATATAGCCTATTGGCGTAGGGCATAAACTGCTCATATAGGTTGGCGCCGCCTATCACAAATGCGTTTGTCTCCTCAGATACGAGTTGCAAGGCTTCTTGGATAGAGTGTGCCACCTCTACGCCTTGTGGAGCGAATGTAGGGTCATGTGTAACCACTATGTTGCGTCGGTTGGGCAATGGACGTTTGGGCAGCGATTCGTATGTGTTACGTCCCATGATGACAGAATGTCCAGACGTTAGCCGTTTGAACCTCTTTAGGTCTTCGCTGATATGCCACAAGAGGTTGTTATTAAGTCCGATTGCTCTATTCTGTGCGGATGCAACGATAATTGATATTTTGTGTCTGAATGGCTCTGTGGCTCGGTCAAAAATACCTGCCATGTAGGCTATGGCTAATCCGTAGTTGCTGATGGGTATATGTGCCGTTAGGGCTGGTTGTAGCCGCGATTTTAACTGTCGTTCGGTAACCACACATCCACCACATTGTATTACCATTTGGTAGTGTGTGATGGGGTGTGGCAACGCATCCAGGCCTGCCACAACTTGAATATTCAGCCGATGCCCTGTATATTGCGCCAGTTTTTGCGGCAGTTGTGTACGCCCTATGTCATGACAGGTAACCTCGTGGGTGCAGCTCTCTAAGATAAGCACGCTGTCGCCGTCTTTTAGGCGGCTGATGTGCGGTGTGCCTTGCAAATAGGCATCAAACGGACCTTTGGCATGAGCCAGAATAAGACTGAAGCTGGTGAGTGGCACTTGTGGTGGCACTACCGCCGCAACTTGCTCAAAGGCTTGGCTGTCGGTGATGACGAGTGCTGGTGGTACCAGCAGGTTCTGTAAGGTGTGTTGCAACTCATGTGGTTGACATATCACAGTTTGGGCGTGACAATCAAGCAGTTCACGTATCACTTGTACTTGAGGTAGTATCAACCGCCCTTTGGGTGCGCTTTCATCAATTGGCGTTACCAATACTACTATATTGTTGCGTTTTACTAATCCCTCTAAAAGTGATTTCGATCCTTCTATATGTTTATGCAATTGCTCTTTGATGAGATTGAGTAGGATAGGGCGGTAAGAAGCATCTTTGACGCTGACGGGTACGGGGCTTTGTCCGAAATCTGCTGCGATGGCGTCAAGCAGCTGCTGTTGTGGTGGTATCTTGTCGGCTTGAGAGTATATTAGTAGGAAGGGGGTCTGATTTTGCCTACAATGCTCAATCAGGGTAAACTCTTCTGCCTCAAAGCAGTTGTTGGTAATAAGCAAGATGGCTAAATCTACCTGTTCCAACACTTGCCGGCTGCGGTCTATGCGCTGCCGACCCACATCGCCTGCATCGTCAATGCCAGCGGTATCTACCCATACCACGGGTCCCACGCCTTCCAGTTCCATTGTTTTGCGAACAGGATCGGTGGTTGTGCCTGGTAGGGGAGATACGATGGCGGCATCTTGCCCTATTAAGTAGTTTAGTAGCGAGCTTTTGCCATAGTTGCGTCTTCCAAAAATTCCGATATGAGGATTAGGCATGGTGACTGGAAGGTTTGGTTGTATTATTTGCTAATTTGAAAGCTTTCTCCATTGTCCATCAATACAAATGGAGGATACTTGAAGTCTGGGTTGCCCATTCGGTCTTTGCGATTAAAAAGTTCCCAGTAACTCTCGCGATGGCGTACCACATGTTCCAATTCGTTTTGATGGGTTGGAAAAAAATACATAGGTTTCACATCCGCATCCTCAGCCTCCATGGCGGGACGCAGCAATTCTTGGATATTGTTCCATGCTGGTGCGAAAATAAGGTTGCATACGGGCATATCTATCAACTTCTTTTGAATAGGTATGTTTTCATTATCGCCTTGATGTAGCATGGTCCATCCATCAAAGGTTAGTATGTACACGTTGTTAGGTACCGAATCGTTTACTCCTACCTCTTGGGCACCATGCAGGCACCTCACTTCAATGCCTGCTACCATGCGTGCGGTCAGTATGGTGTTATCTATCACAACGGCAGGTTTGCTGGGTGTAAAGCCAGGCAGTGTTGCTGCTGGCAGAACGACAGGTTTGCCTGCTTGCTCAAATGCTTTGAGAAGCATAGGGGTGTAGTGGTCGCCATGTGGATGCGATACAAAGATGCAATCGGCATGTTCTGCTATAGTCTGAGCTTCTGCTTCAGTACCAGCCCAACGAATATCTATGGCAAAAGTGCGTTCGGAAGTGCGGATTAGGTATCCCATGTTGTAGATGAGGCAGATATCTACAATCCCTTGTGGGGGCGCAGGCTGTTCGAGCCATTGAAGTACTTGTTTCCGTGAGTTGGCAAGATAGGTGTTGGTAGCTTGGTTGTATGCTTCCAACTCTGCTGCGTTGATGTCTTTGGAACGGTTATCCACATGGAGCGGATAGTCTAACAAGCGCAATGCGTGGCGACGCATCTGTGTCTCAAAATATTTGTCATCAATCTTGGGAGGATACATGTTTTTGAGGGTCTCCACCAACTGATGTGTTTCGGATATCCATGCGTAGGGCTGCTCATCGGCTATATATTTCTGGCGCGCTACAAAATCGCGTATGATGGGCTCAGCTGCCGATCCTTTGGCATACCGCAATACAGTCTCAGCATAGGCTATCATATCTGTTCGCAATTTCTCGTTTGGTTGCGGCTTCCAGTCAAATGCCATACTTGTCATTGCTGCTGAGAGCAAAAACAGGGTAAATAGAATTTTTTTCATAGTGGTTTTGTATTTTTATTATTACTTTTCAAAACGATTGCTAATAGGTAAGTTAACTGATGCTTGTGTAAGCGTTGTTTGTCAATAGCATTGCTACGTTTCGCAGGTTTTGGGACTACGTGATACAAGACTTTATTGCTCAATATGTTTTGTTTGTTATTGTTTCATTTTTGCCGTCAGTCCTTTCATATAGCAACGCCGAACGGGATCAGCTCATTATCTTTCAAATTCAAATAATCAATTGTTCTGGTTTTATTTTAGGCACATAGTGTATCTCTCCTTCCCGATAATAGGTTTGGCTTTCTCCTGCATTGATGGGTTTTATCTCACGTTTTTCGGCAGCTTTTCCTATTGCCAATACCGCGATGGGTTGCAGTGGTAGGTGCAACCTATCTTGGATTGCTTCGTGGTTGAATGCTTGAATAATGAGTCCTGATAGTCCCATCTCGTTGGCTTTTAGCAACATGCTTTGTAGTGAGATGCCAAGGTCAATATACACCATGGGGTTAGGGTCAATAGTTGAGCATACTACGATAAAGGCTCCTGGTTCTTGACCAGATTTGGGAAGCCGCAATTCGGGTAGTGCGGCTCCCATTCGGATATTGCTTAATATTATGTCCGATTCGGTTGAGTCCGTTACAAGTTTGAATCTAAGCACTTGTTGATTGCGAGCTGAGGGAATTCGGCTATTAACACTCGCTATCTGTCTCAGCATAACGTCGGTAACTACAAATTCTTTCATGTAGCCGCGGCAGCTGCGGTTGCGCAGCAACAACTCATCAACAGTGGGTCCCACCCGTTTCACTTTCGGATGTGGATTGTTGAAGCATTCATCGTATCGTTTTTCCAAGTAGTTGTCGGCCATGGCATGCAAGAATTTCTATTTGCTCAGTAAAATGGTTTTGAACACTATTTTTGTGTAGTAGTCGGCTTCGTAAATAACGCCTACTTCTTTTTTATTCAGCATTGCCAAATCACAATATGCAGCATCGTTGTGGATATAGTAGCTGCAATCCCATGTCTGTCCGTTGTTATGGCTTACAGAGAGGGTCAAGTCGCGACGGCGTGTCGGGTGGTGTTGATGCAGGTAGAGCAATGTCGGTCCCGACATTCCCATCGAGGCATTTGTGATGGCAGCTTGACAACGAGGATCATATAGCGTGCTGTCTATAAGATGGTTGCTCCAACGTTCGCCACCATCGGTGCTGATGGCATAGTGCCGTACACTGTCGCGTGGGCCAACGGTTCGCATGCTCATGTATAGCCTGCCGTCCGACAGTTCGACTACAGTACTCTCGCTCGAGCCTTGTCGGCATCCCAGTTGCGGTACGCAGTCATGTCCGCGGTGCCATGTGGCTCCGTGGTCATCAGAATAAAATACATGGGCATAGCCTCTTTGTTGGCGGTTTTTGTAATATACTGGAATGATAATCCGCCCTTTGTGAGGCTCACGTGTTTTTACCATTCCATGACATGGTCCCACACCATGCCACGTCTCATTGCTAATATTTTTTAGCGATGTTGTAAGATCCTCAGGTTTTGTCCATGTAGCTCCTTCGTCATCACTATAGCATAGGTATATCCTGCGCGTGTCCTGACTGGTGCCTGCCTCAATCTTGTCTTGTTCGTCAGGTCCATAGTTCCAATTCATGAATAGGAATATCCTTCCCGTGGTTGGGTCCTGTACAGGTACTGGGTTGCCACAGGTATTCTCACCATCGTCCCACACCATCTGTGTTGGTTGCCAGGTCTTGCCTCCGTCAAACGAGCGGCGCAACACTAAGTCAATGTCAAACGCATCGTCCAATCCTTTCCAGCGAGCTTCGGCAAAGGCCAACAACGTCCCTTTCGCCGTTTTCAGCAATGCAGGTATTCTGTAGGCTTTGTATCCGCCATCTCCGTCTTTGAAAAGTATTGTGCTGTCAGATTGCGCATGTATCATTGTTAGTTGCGCAATAAGAACGAGGAAAATCAAATATTTTTTTTTCATACCAATGTGGTTTTGTTTTGGTTGCTATGCATAGCCCATCTCTTGTTCGCCATTTTGTTGTTGCATAAATCTGACATGTTACCCATCGGATGCCTTTCAAACAATCGTGACGATGCCTCTAAAATGAGCTTTGTACTATTGCTTTGTGCCGTAAAGGCGAAGGTGCATTTTGACCACTATAAAAAGCAGAATACAATAATTATTGTGTGTTATATAATAATCTAATGTTGTGATTGATTTGTGTTTGAATGTGATGTTACAATACAAAGCATAGCGCAAAGATAACTTTTTTATTTGTATTTTTTTGTTGTTGTGATGGTTGGTATGTGAAAAAAATTTTGTCGTTATAAAATTTGTTTGTACCTTTGCATCGGTTTTTGAGGGGACATGAGGTCCCCTTCTTTCGTATTATGATAGATAAACTTACGCTTTTAGAAATTGTAGAAGAGGCCTTAAATGGTACCGACAAGTATGTGGTAAATATTAAGGTTACGGCAAATAACTGCATATATGTTGATATTGATGGCGACCACGGTATCAATGTAGATGATTGTATTGAGTTGAGTCGTACCATCGAAAGCAAGTTGGACCGTGATGTAGAGGATTTTGAACTTACCGTGAGTTCGGCGGGTGCTGATAGTCCTTTGAAGTTGCCCCGCCAATATGTCAAAAATGAGGGAAGGCTGCTTTCTATAACACTTTTGGATGGTACTGAGTACGAAGCGACACTTACCGATGCTGGTGAGTCTGAGATTACTGTCCGTACCAAAGGCACAAAAAAAGAGGCACCAAAAACAATCTCTATCGCTTATAGCGATATTAGAAAAGCTTGTGTGATAATAAAAATCTGATTTTTACAACGCTATATACTATTTTGTAATGAAGACGACCGATTTAATCAACTCGTTCGCTGAGTTCAAAGAACTCAAAAATATTGACCGTGAAACGTTGATGCACATCCTCGAAGAGGTGTTCCGAGCCACACTGATCAAACGTTACGGTACTGAGGATAATTTCGATATCATTGTCAATATCGATAAAGGGGATCTTGAAATTTTCCGAAACCGCTTGATTGTGGAGGATGGTCAGGTAAATGACCCTCAACGTGAAATAGCTTACAGCGAGGCTATCAAGATAGAGTCTGACTTTGAAGTGGGTGAGGAATTGTCAGAGCCTCTAAAAATGAGCGATTTTGGGCGTCGTGAAATCTTGAGTATCCGTCAAAATCTCGTAGGCAAGATCCAAGATTACGAAAAGTCTCTTATCTTTCAGAAATATAAAGAGAAAGTTGGTGAGATTGTCGTAGGTGAAGTTTATCAGCCTTGGAACAAGGAAATTTTGGTGGTAGATGATGAGAAAATTGAACTCACACTTCCTAAATCAGAACAAATCCCTTCTGACCGCTATCGCAAGGGTGATACCCTTCGTGCAGTGGTGCTGAAGGTTGAAATGAGGAATAACAATCCGGTGATTATACTGTCGCGAACTTCTCCTATCTTTCTGGAGCGTTTGCTTGAGGCTGAAGTGCCCGAAATATATGATGGTTTAATTACCATCCGCAATATCGTTCGCGAACCAGGCGAGCGCGCTAAGGTAGTTGTCGAATCGTACGACGACCGTATTGACCCAGTGGGATCTTGCGTAGGTGTCAAAGGTGCACGTATTCACGGAATTGTGCGTGAATTGCGCAACGAAAGCATCGATGTTATCAACTATACCCCACGCATGGATGTGTTAATTCAGCGTGCTTTGAATCCTGCCAAAATATCTTCTATCAAGTTGTTGGAAGATGCGAAGAAGGCAGAGGTCTTTATGGATCCAGATCAGGTATCGTTGGCTATTGGTAAAGGCGGACACAATATCAAACTTGCTGGCAGGTTGGTGGGCTATGAGATAGAGGTTTACCGTTCGAGCGATGAAGGCTACGAAGACGATGTGGATTTGCGCGAATTTAACGACGAGATCGACCAGTGGGTTATCGATCAACTTATCGAGATGGGTTGCGATACGGCAAAAAGTGTGTTGGCCTTGTCGAAGCAAGATCTCGTTAATCGTGCTGATTTAGAGGAAGAGACAGTGGATGAGGTAATCCGTATTCTCAAAGCAGAATTTGAAGATTGATTCGCTTTGCTGTAGTTCCCTAAATCTGTGCGCATCTGTTTTTTCTGTAGTGTGAGCTTATATTTTAATCAATCAAGAATTTCATAATTTACAATCATAGTTATCGTGGCCGAAGAAGCAAAAAATATCAGACTTAACAAAGCCGCCAAAGAATTTAACGTAGGTCTATCTACACTTACCGATTTTTTGGCTAAGAAAGGTCATCAAGTAGATCCTAATCCTAACACGCGTCTTACTCCTGAGCAGTATGTCCTTTTGGAAGAAGAGTATCAAAGTGAGCGTGTTGTGAAGGAAAGGGCTGATAAGATTGCTATCTCTAATAGTAACGATAGTGTCAAGGATTCTTTTGTTGACAAAAAAGTGGAAGTGAAGGAATCGGCTCCAGATGAGGTTATTATCAAAAATGTATATGGCACGGGCTCTGCACCAGTGGAGCCAGTGGTAGATTCGGCCGTATCATCTACGAAAAATGATACGGACGAGAGCATTTCTGTTGACGATTCTTCAGCTTCGATCTCTCACGATAACGTTTCGACTCCTGATACTCCGTCTAACAATCCGTTGCCTGCTCAGGAACCTGCTGTTGCGCCAGTATCATCAAGTGAGTCGCTGGATCAGCATGTTGAGTCGCCAGATAACGATTCGCACAACGTTGTGGGTGTTAGTGTGATAGGTAAGATTGATTTATCTGCTATCAACACAAGTACACGTCCAGAGAAGCGTTCCAAAAAAGTCAAAGGCGATAGTCGTACTGCCAACAATGGATCTCGTAATGGGTTGGATGCAGATGCCGAACCTAAACATGAGTCTGCTCCCAAGCAGGTTCAGCCTGTTGTGGAATCGAAGCCTGAACCTAAACCCAAGATTGAACCGAAGCCTGAATTTATTGAAACTCAATATCAAAAACTTGAGGGTCCTAAAGTGCTCTCAAAAATTGACCTTACTCAATTCCAAAAGCCTAAATCGGGCGATACAGAAAAGAAAAAGCGCAAACATATCAAGAAAGAGGGTGTTCGTGTTGACAATACCACCAATGGTGTAAACGCCAAAGGTAGTACATTTACTAACGGGAACTCAGGCGCTGTAAAGAAAAAAGACAAGTCAAAGAACAATAATGCGAAAGCTAAAATTGAAATCAGCGACAATGAGATAGAAAAGCAGATTCGTGACACGTTGGCTCGTTTGGGTACGATGGGTAAGTCTAAGACGTCAAAGCACAACCGCGAAAAACGTCAAAAGGTTCATCAACGTATCGAAGAGGAGCAGATGGAATTGTTGGAAGGCCAGAATAAGTTGCAGGTAACGGAGTTTGTTACCGCCAATGAGTTGGCCACGATGATGAATATACCCGTCACGCAAATTATCTCTACTTGTATGAGTGTGGGTATATTTGTCAGTATCAATCAGCGATTGGATGCTGAGACTATCAAGTTGATTGCCGATGAGTTTGGATTTGAAGTCAATTTCGCAAGTGCTGATGTATTAGATACCATCCACAAATTGGAGGAGGAGGACAATCCTGAAGATTTGGTACCGCGCAGTCCTATCATCACCGTCATGGGACATGTGGATCATGGTAAGACTTCGCTGTTGGACTATATCCGCAAAACCAATGTCATTGCTGGTGAGGCTGGTGGTATCACTCAACATATAGGTGCTTATGAGGTGATGACTGCCGATGGCCGTCGTATCACTTTCTTGGATACGCCTGGTCATGAGGCTTTTACCGCTATGCGTGCCCGTGGTGCTAAAGTTACCGATATCGCAATCATTGTAATCTCTGCCGACGATAAAATCATGCCGCAAACGGTTGAGGCTATCAATCATGCTCAAGCCGCAGGCGTTCCTATCGTATTTGCTATCAACAAAATTGATAAGCCAGGTGCCGATCCTGACCGAATCAAGACGGAGTTGGCCAATATGAACCTATTAGTTGAGGAGTGGGGCGGTAAGTATCAAAGCCAGGATATTTCAGCCAAAAAAGGTATCAATGTCGAAGAACTCCTTGAAAAGGTTATCCTTCAGGCGGATATCATGGAACTTAAAGGCAATCCCAGCAAGCGTGCCAAAGGTACGGTTCTCGAGAGTTCTCTTGACAAAGGTCGCGGCTATGTAGCCAAGATCCTCGTTGAGGATGGCACTATCCGTAAGGGAGATCCCATCGTGGCAGGAGCTATCAGCGGTCGAGTCCGTGCCATGTACAACGAGCGTAACCAAGAGGTCCTCTCGGCTGGTCCTTCTCAACCAGTGTTGTTGTTGGGTCTCACGGGTGCCTGTCAGGCTGGTGATACGTTCAATGTGATGGAGACAGAGAAAGAGGCTAAAGAGATAGCGGCAAAACGTACTCAGTTGCAGCGTGAGCAGGGTCTTCGCACACAAACTCACCTTACGCTTGATGAGATTGGTCGCCGTATTGCTCTTGGCAACTTTAAGGAATTGAATATTATCGTAAAAGGTGATGTTGACGGTTCTGTTGAGGCTCTGAGCGATTCGTTGATCAAACTCTCTACCGATGAGGTTCAGGTCAACGTGATTCATAAGGCGGTGGGTCAGATATCCGAGAGTGATGTCTTATTGGCAGAGACGTCCGATGCTATCATTATCGGCTTCCAGGTTCGTCCCTCTGTTGGAGCGCGTAAGATGGCTGAAACACAGCAAATCGATATCCGTTTGTATAGCATCATCTACGATGCCATCAATGAGTTAAAAGATGCTATCGAAGGTATGCTTTCGCCCGAAACGCAAGAAAAGATTGTTGCCAATCTCGAAATCCGTGAGACTTTCAAGATCAGCAAAGTTGGCACTATAGCAGGTTGTATGTGTCTTGATGGTAAGATTACGCGTAGTCATAGTGTGCGTATTATCCGTGATGGTATCGTGGTTTATACAGGCAAGTTGGCATCTCTCAAACGTTTCAAAGACGATGTCAAAGAGGTTGTCATGGGTCAGGATTGTGGCTTGAATATCGAAGGATTTAATGATATCAAGGTGGGAGATATAGTTGAGGCTTACGAAGTCATCGAAATAAAGCGCAAGTTATAATTTTTTGTGTCTTCGTTCGTTTATGCTATACGATGTTTGCTCTGGTAGTTCAATGGATAGAATAGCTCTCTCCTAAAGAGTAGATCCGGGTTCGATTCCCGGCCGGAGTACTAAATGATTACATCTCATTATCTTAAATTACATATAGGACGGACACTTTGGTTCGTCCTACTTGTTATTCTTTCGGTGCTTTTCACAATGGCAACGGCTTTGTCCGTGTCTGACTTTCTCAAGTTGCTATTTGACAGTGGTGAGTCGTCTCAAACTGCTGTATCTGGCAATTTGCTGACGAAGGGATTATTGGATTTGTACAACTGGCTGATTACCTTTGGAAAAGTCCGTGCGCTTTTGCTTTTCTCGCTGTTAGTATTCCTCCTTTATGCGTTGAAGAGCTGTTGTTCTTATTTATCTGCTGTCGAAATCTCTACTGTGCGCATCAAGGTGGTTCGGGATATCCGTAACGATCTTTTTGCAAAAGTGTTGAATCTTCCTGTCTCTTATTATGCCAAACATCGCAAAGGCGATCTTCTTGCCCGATTCAGCAATGACATCACAGAGTACGACGAAAATATCTTAGGCTCTTTGCAACTGCTGGTTTCTGCTGTGCTAAGCATCGTTTTGTATTTCTCAATGTTGGTGTATATCAATGTCAAGTTGACTCTTTTTGTCTTGGCTATGTTGCCATTGGTATTGCTCGTTGTCTCGGGTGTGAGCCGTAAGTTGAAACGTCAGTCTGCAGAGATGCAGCAGCGGAATGCTTATCTGCTCTCATTGATTGAAGAAACGATAATGGGACTTAAGGTTATTAAGGCATATACTGCTATTGAGTTCTCCAATCGTCGCTTTACGTTGTTCAGCAAGTTATATACGCAAGGACGAATGAGGATGTTCCGCCGCATCAATTTGGCCTCTCCGTTGAGTGAGTTCTTGAGTAGTTGCATCGTTATTGGTATTCTTATCTTTGGGTCGTATTTGGTTCTTAGTCATGACAATGGATTGACTCCAGAACTCTTCGTCTCATATATCATGATGTTTGTGTTGATGATTGAGCCAATAAAGAATGTAGCTACCGCTGTGTCTCAAATCAAAAAGGGCAAGGCATGTGCCGACCGCTTGACGCAGGTGCTGGATGAGGCTGATGCTGTTGGCATTGGACAAAATATGGGTCAGAAAGTCTTCACTGGTCTCTCAATGGGTATTCAATTTCGTGATGTATGTTTCTCGTATGGCGATTCGGACGTATTGAGCGATATATGTATCAGCATACCGCGTGGTAGAAATGTGGCTTTGGTGGGTAGCTCGGGTAGTGGGAAATCTACATTAGTTGATTTGTTATCAAGGTTCTATGATGTTTCCAGAGGGCAGATACTGATTGATAATATCGATATTCGAGATTATAGCATTGGGTCGCTACGTAGCCATATAGGAGTAGTGGCTCAGGATACTATTCTGTTTAACGATACTATTGCTGCTAATATCGCATTTGGGCGTTCGGATGTGTCTGCCGACGATATTCAACGGGCGGCTATAGTGGCAAATGCACACGACTTTATCATGCAGTTGCCAGACGGTTACAACACCAATATTGGTGATGGAGGCGATCGTCTCAGTGGTGGCCAGCGTCAGCGTATCAGCATTGCGCGTGCTGTGTTGTGCAATCCTGATATTTTGATTTTTGATGAAGCTACGAGTGCACTTGATACAGAATCGGAACGTCAAGTGCAGACCGCTCTCGACAATCTCTTAAAAGGCAGAACAGCAATTATTATCGCTCATCGTCTCTCTACAATTGTCAATGCAGATGAGATAATTGTGCTGGAGCATGGCCGCATTGTGGAACGTGGTACTCACGCACAGCTTTCAAAGCAGGGTGGGCGTTATAGTCAGTTGGTGGCACTGCAGCAACTATCTTAAATTATGGATGAGAAAAAAATATTAGAGCAATACGAATCAACCTTAGCAAACAACCTATTGTCAATGCTTTCCAATATGGGTTTGCTAAAGGGGCAACTGCTGGTTTCAGACGATTTTTATGATCAGTGGAATCGGATTTCGGAATCGTATATCGCTGATTCGGTCAAAGAGTTTTC
The DNA here is from genome assembly GCA_018064565.1 of Candidatus Colimorpha onthohippi. Taxonomy (GTDB): domain Bacteria; phylum Bacteroidota; class Bacteroidia; order Bacteroidales; family P3; genus Colimorpha; species Colimorpha onthohippi. The sequence continues at coordinate 1,525 of JAGHVA010000224.1, read as the reverse complement.
CAATTATCCATCAGCTGCTTTAGGGTGGGCTATGTATTTAGGTATGGCGGTAGCTAAATATTGGGACCTTGATTGGGACTTTTATTCAAAAATACCGAATCTATACGAATTTATTAGAGACAAGCGAGGTTATGATTATCTTGACGAAGAGGTTAGAGATACGGTGCTTGGACTGAAAAACGAAGATTTCCACATGATGGAACAGTTGGTACAGACATGTTCAGAATACACCTTGTCGTTGATTCGTCATCAGCATGTCGAGCCTCGTACCGCTATGGCTTTTTATACGTACTCCAGTAGTGTAAAGGTGCTGTTTGTTGTTGGTGCCTCTCTTCAAATGCGGAGAATGGGGTATGACCTTAGTCCTTTATCGTGATTGTCTTACCATTTTGATATTGTAGTATCGTCTCGGTACTGGTTGTTGTAGTGCTTCCGTTGGTGACGGTGTGTGTAGCGGTCGAAACACTTATTACCCGTTCACGGGGTAGCGACATGTATTGTGTGGGGACATTACGTGTCATCATCTCAAAGTATTTATCTTGTTCTGCAATCTTACTTCCTGCTGGGTTTCTCAACGTTGTGCGTTGATTATAATCTCCCCATCCAAAATCAAGGATGGCGCAGTAGTCGAATTTCGGATGGGTTGCTATGGCTACGCCGATACTTCCAAATCCATTGTTCAAACAGTTGGCTCTATGTCCTAAGTCGTCAACCCCTTCGTCAATAAGTAGTTGCAAAACGATTTCTCGTCCTGTCTGCGGTCCGTATGCGCAGCATTCTCCGCCTTGCATGCGGCTGCACTTATGTCGGGTATGTCCTACCTCTCCGTTTTTCCGTTGTTCGTTGGCCAAACATCTTGCCTCTTTGGTTTGTGCTGCGTCAAATATGAGTGCGCAGGCAGAATCTGCTTCATACAGCTCGGCAATCAGCGAAAGCCTATTCGGGCTTAGCATCGACTCAAATCCGTTGCCTCCATAGTAGTCCAATAATTCTACCTCTACAAATTTTTTAGGATATAATCGTGCCAGATTTAGGTATAGCACTATATCACGCTCTTGTGCGGATAGTTGGGCAACATCTTTTGCTGTGTTGGCTTTGGATAGCTCTTGTTCGCTCCATGCTGGATTGTGTGCCCAAGTCATGATATTTGCCAGGAGCAACAGCATAATGGTTAAGCTATTTTTCATTTATCCTTTTGATTTTAACTGTATTATTATGGCGTGATTATCGGTATGATTATTGCAAATATACACCAATTGGAACACTTTTGAGCTGGAATCGTCAAATCCAATAATTGCCAATTGTTGTAAGCAATCGTGCTTTGGGGTCTATCTGTGTGTTGCATATATCTCGGTCAATGATATACCTGTTGGGCGACAAGAAAAAAGAGCACCAACAATCTTTTGACTGTCAGTACTCTTTTTTCAATTATTACTGTCCGCTAAACATTGAATCACAAAAAAACAAGAATGGGCTGATTTCATTTTGTGGAGTCAGCCCAAATTGTTACCTTTGTTTCTGCTAT
>JAGHVA010000052.1 GCA_018064565.1 Candidatus Colimorpha onthohippi | reverse complement strand
GATATCTCGTACGATGAAGACGATGAGTCTCCTGCAGGTTTGGTTCGCCGGCAGATATTAGATTACAACCTCTATGATAGGTCCGACACCTTCTACACGCGCTTCGACCATCCTGGTCATCCCTCCATGATAGCCACCAAGAAAGACTCACGCACCCTAAGGGCGCAGGCGCAGGCTGCCGCCGAGCGTATCGGACAGTTGCAAGACCGCCGTCAGCAGTTGCTTTCGGGCGAGTACGAAGCGTCATATACACCCGAAGGCATCCGCTTGCTACTTCAACTCATCGACCGCGAAGAGCAGCAAATCCAGCAGCAGTTTGTAGGTCGTTACGTCACCGAGCGGCATCGGTTCACCTATACCCCTCGCGATGAGAAGCAGTTTATCGACAGCCAGTCTGTCGTCATCTTCTACTTCTCGCCATCTCAAGGCATCGTTGATTCTGCCGCTCCCAGCGGTGTCCCCGTGCGATGCTCGTTTAGGTGTGACAACAAGTTGCGCAACGCAGCGCGATTTGTAAAATACCGCCTCGGCCTGTTTGGCAAAAACGATGTCAACGATCGCAACACCTTCAAATACCGCCGTTCTGAGCAGGCTCAGGTCGTTGTCTCCTCCCCCTACTTCACCGTACAGCAGATGCTCCCCGTTGCGCAGTTTGGCCCTACTATCGAGTTGCCCGCTAAGCACTTCAAGGCAGTGTTTGATTCTCATACTGGCGATTTGATCTATTTTGAGAATTGAAGCCAATTACCCATAGTCTCGTTTTACCTTCTCTATTTAGATAAGTAATTTTTTTGTTACATAAATTACTAATGAGAAAACAGTTATTCATTATTCTCTTTCTATTTGTGGCTGTATCGCTAACAGCACAGAATACTGTTACCAAAGTCTCTGGTGTAGTTAAGTCATCGGACGATGGGTTGCCTATGATTGGTGCCACTGTATTGGTATCTGGAACCACCTATGGCACTGTAACGGATGTGAATGGTGCCTATACGCTTAATGACATTCCCAATGGAGCCCAAACTATCACCTTTTCGTATGCAGGTTATGCCAAACAGGTATTGCCTATAGCGCCTGTGATTGATGTGGTGCTGAAACCCAGTTCTGAGTTGTTGCGAGAGGTAGTGGTAACGGCTATGGCAGTAAAGCGAGAACGCAAGAGTTTGGGATATACGGTGCAGCATGTGGACAACCAGGAGTTGACCGAGGCGGCAACGCTTCAGGTAGGTACTGCCTTACAGGGCAAGATGGCTGGAGTTGAAATCTCACAGTCGGGCGGAGCTATCGGGGCATCGCAACGCATCACTATCCGAGGTAGTAGTTCGTTCAACAACAATGCTCCTTTGATTGTAGTAGATGGAGTGCCATACAACAATGACGCTACAAGTCTTACTTTAGGACAGGCTGCGCGTAGTGGCTTTATTGACGGAGGTAATGGTCTTCAAGATTTGAATCCTGAAGATATTGCAGACATCACGGTTTTGAAAGGAGGATCGGCGGCTTTGTATGGTATGCGAGCAGGCAATGGGGTGCTGCTGATTACAACCAAGAAAGGAGCATCACATGCTGCCGACACAACAAACCGCCCCCGCATCTCATACGATGGTTCACTGACAATTGACCATGTGTATTCGCTTTTGCCACTGCAAAACAAATATGGCCAGGGGCTGTATGGTTCAGAGTATTACTATAACAAATTGAAGTCTGAAGGTTATTTTGCCAACCCAGATCTCACCTATCTTGAATTCTGTGCCGGCAATTGGCAGGGTGCCAAATTTGATGAGGAGGGTGTGGAGATTAACGCTGATTATTTAGGCTATGGGTTCCGTTATGTAGATGGAGTTGGGGGTGGCTTGAACGATGGCGTTGACGAAAGTTGGGGACCGCGATTAGATATCGGAGTCAAACTGCCGCAGTATAATAGTTATCGATATGGGGTGGAGGCAACCGACTGGGTGTCGCATCCCGACAATTTGAACGATTTCTTTCAGTTAGGCATATCCCAAAACCATGTATTTAGCATCAGCAACAGTTCGTCACGCGGTTCTTACCGAGCCTCGTTAGGTTATCGAGGGCAGACGGGCATAGTACCCAATACCGATATGGAACGTTACAACGCTTCGCTTTCGGGTAACTTTATCTTCAACTCACATATAAGTTTCGATGGCTCGCTTTACTTTACCCACAATCATAGCAATAATCTGCTTGTGTCGGGCTACTGCAATCAGAATCCGTTGGTGGGTCTTACGATTTGGACAGCCCGCCAGATTGATATGCAGGACTTAAAAGACAATTATCAGCTGGTAATGCCTACAGGTGCAAAATATAACTGGATCTCGATTTATTCTCTCAATCCTTATTTAGAGTTGAACAACAACTCTAAGGAGATGGATCGGAATCGTTTGTTTGGCAAGGGTAGTTTGTGGGTTACTGCTACTCCGTGGCTTAAGTTTGAGGGCAGGGTAGGTTATGACTTGTATCATAATCAGTTTGAGTTGAAGTATCTATATGACTATGACTACATCAATGGGTTGTACCGTATTACGAATATGGACAACCAAGAGCTCAACATGGATGCGTTGGCGTATGTAGATCATGATTTTGGTCAGATAGATGTTCATGCTATAGCGGGTGCAAATTATTATGATGCGCTGTACTCGTATTGTTCAATCGGATCTACGATGGCCAACGGACTTACGGTACCAGGGCTCTACTCCTTATCGAATGTGTCAGGAAGCCTCGAGTCGGAGACCGACCATTCTCATATCCGATCCAACTCGTTGTATGCAAATGTGCAGGCGGGATGGCGGCATCAGCTGTTTTTAGAGGGTAGTATGCGCCATGATTGGCATTCTGCTATTAGCAAGAGTTTCTTTTATCCATCAGTAAATTCCAGTTGGGTTGTAACTGAGACTTTCTCCCAGTTAAAATCGGTTTACTTCAATTACCTCAAGCTTCGTTTCAACTGGGCTAATATTGGCAATTCGACCATAGCGTACAATACCAAAACTTGCTATGAGGCAGTGGCGTCAACCATCAGCGGTGTCAATCAATATAGTTTGCCATCTACGCTGCTTAATCCCGATATCAATCCAGAGAATATCAATACTACAGAGGTTGGATTTGAATCCGCATTTCTCGACAACCGGTTGCGGATTGATGTCAGTTATTATTGGCGCCGTACCTCCGATCAGATTTTGACTGTTCAGATTCCTGCTTCATCGGGTTATAGTTACAAGTTGCTCAACGCTGGTGTGGTGGACAACAAGGGTATCGAAGTTATGATGCAGGCTGATATATTGCAGCGCAAAGAGGGGTTGAACTGGACTACAGCAATCAATTTCTCTCGCGATAAGAGTTTGATAGTGTCGTTAGCGGATGGTATGGATGCCTACTATATGGGCAACCAATGCTATGCTATGCCAGGTAGGTCGTTTGGCACCATAGTGGGTTCTGGATTGGTGTATAACGACAAGGGGCAAGCTATAGTAGGTGAAGATGGCAGGCCGCTATCACAAGACAATGTAGAGATCGGCAATATCGCACCTGACTTTTATGTGGGGTGGCATAATGAGTTCAAGTTTCGCCAATTCTCTTTTGGCTTCTTGCTGCATTATAGGCATGGAGGTGATGTGTTAAGCTATATGCAAGCAGCATCAACCAGAGCTGGCAGTTTGGAATATACGGTAGAGAACAACTTGCGTGAGACTGGGGTGGTGTTCGGACAGAATGTGTATCAAGACATATCGTTCGTAAATGCAGATGGGTCGGCCAACACAACGGTAGTGGACCCCAAGTCGGCATTTGAACGTTCGTCTGCTATCAATGAATTGAATGTCTTTGACGGTTCCTACCTCAAATTGCGAGAGATGCACCTTACTTACCATTTTCCGCAGCGTTGGCTGAAAAAGATGCGTATCGTAGAGGGAGCAAGTGTGTCTATAGTGGCAAACAATTTCGCCATATTATGGCTTCACAAGAGCAATCTCACCCATACCGACCCAGAGTGTGCCTCGGGGACCTCATTTAGTGCATTAGGCTATTGCGCAATGTGCGTGCCGCCCACACGAAGTATCGGTCTTAAGTTACATCTATCATTTTAATCTATTGTGGTATAACGTCTATTGTTGTTGATTATGCACAGACTATATATATTTCTGCTGGTGGTGATATTGGTGAATCTGTCGGGATGTACCAAAGATTTTGACACTATCAATACTGACCCCGACCGTCCTGTTGAGGTGCCGCCAACCAATGTGCTGGCCTTTTGTGAACGCTTTGGGTCGTATAGTCTATTCGGTCTCACTGAGTCGATATATGAGTTGTCCACCTACTGCGGATATGTCTCGCAGATTAGTTATCCAGAACGCAGCTACTATTCCTATTTTTCGGCAGACAATGACAATAGTTGGACGTCGTTGTATCAACTGGTTGCAAACCTGAAGGATATCCAGCACAACAACCAATCATCGCGCAATCTCCAGGCAGCTTCCATCATCTTGGAGTGTAATGTGTGGCAGATAGCCACCGACCGTTATGGAGATATTCCTTATAGTGAGGCTTGCCAGTTGGACGATGGTATTGTGCAGCCTGCCTATGACTGTCAGAAGGATATATACCATTCGTTGTTAGAAAGGCTGGATTCCGCTTGCATGATGTTGAGCCCAGATGGCGGCGAAATAGGGTGTGGCGACTTAATGCTTGGGGGCGACATTCTTAAATGGCGTTGCTATGCCACATCATTATGTTTACGTATGGCTGCTCGTATAGCTTGTGCTGACCCCACGTTGTCGCAGGCGGTGTTCAGCAAGGTATTGTCGCATCCCGACCGTTATCCGTTGCCAGAGTCTAACCTTCAAAACGTCTTTTTTGATAGTTGGGGTAGGGAGTATGGTGACCCATGGGCGGCACTCTATGCAGTTCGTAGTCAAGATGTAGGAATCAGCAAACTCATTGTAGATATACTCAAGTCGCTGGACGACCCGCGATTGCCCGTATATGCTGATCCTACCCCAAACTATCTGGCGGGAATATCGACTGACCCTTATGTGGGACATCCTATCGGGCTTGAAACTACTGCCAATACGTCTGCATGCAGCCTTATTGGCGAGAGGTTCACCCACAAATCCAATCAGTCTGGATTCTCGCCTTGGTTGCGCAGTTGTGAGCCCTATTTTGCCATTGCGTATGCTGCTTCAAAGGGGTTTGAAACTCAGGGGTTCACACAACAATCGGCATACGAGAAGGCTGTGTCGCTGTCGTTAGATGAGAACGGATTGTCTTCTAACGAGATTGATGACTACCTGACGCAAGGAGGTAGCTACAACGGAACGCTGGAACAACTGGTAACACAATGGTGGATTTCGCTGTTCAAGAATCCAGACGAAGGTTGGTCGTTGTTCCGCATGACGGGTATGCCCGTTGGCATTGTAATTGCACCTTGTAGCGTCTATCACAAAAATCAGCACAACACTGTACCCATGGCATTGCCGTATCCAGACACAGAGGCCAACCTCAATCATGACCATTACTCTCAGCATGCTGGAGTCGAAGTGGACCATTACTGGGGCAAACAGATGTGGTGGGATACCCGAACGGGTATTTATTAGTCTGTTTGTTGGTTGAGTGTTTATTGCTTTGCAATAGCCGTTTATTTATAAATGGTGCTCACAACCTCCCTTGTTGGTTATTGTCAAAATTATTTTTTAATAAGCGGTTGTAGGTTGGATTTTTATACTACCATATTAGGGTCAGGGGCAGCGGTTCCCACACCATCTCGCAGTTGTGCTGCGCAGGTGGTCAATATTCGTGGGTTCAGGATGTTGCTTGATTGTGGTGAGGGTACGCAGGTGAATATTCGTCAGTATCACCAAAAAATGCAGAGTGTGTCGCTCGTGTGCGTCTCGCATCTGCACGGAGATCATTTCTTTGGCTTGCCAGGATTGCTCTCGTCGATGCACTTGCATGGTCGTAAAGATCCTATCGTCATAGTGGGGCCGCAGGGCATCCGTCAGGCGTTGCAGATGATGAATCAGGTGTCGCAGAGCCATATCGATTTCCCAGTGTCGTATTTGGAGTTGCCCGATGATATGCCGATAGATGCGCCACCGGTTATGGTATTTTGTAACTCTCGTTGCAGAGTCAGTGCTTTCCCAATCTGTCATTCAGTGCCGACATTCGGCTATATGGTAGATCAGTTGCCCAGAGTGTCGCGTTATAGTTGGTCGCAAAGCGATGTCTCCTACGAGCAGTTGCCTTATGTTAAGCGGTATGTTTATTGCTCCGACACCTGCCTATTTGACATGTTGCCGCAGCGTATTCAACAAGCCGACCTGTTGTGTATAGAAAGTACGTTTTGTGATGATTTTGAGAGCGTCGCTGCACAAAAACAACATCTTACGGCTCGGCAGGCGGCTCGTGTGGCGCATAGCGCAGGTGTTCGTAAACTCCTGCTTACCCATTTCAGCCTCCGTTACAAAGACAAAATGGATCAGCTCTTGCTACAAGCTCAGTCGGAATTTCCTGACGTGCAGCTGGCGCAAGATGGAGAACGCTACTATTGCTGATTGCCTTTCCTTGTCCGTCCTACGTTTTTTGTCGCCAATTCTCGCGGTGTTCATTTCAGTTTTTTTTGTATCTTTGCATCTTTCGCATGGGTTGTTATGAAACATGTGAAAGATTGTAATATTTTGATTGTTAATAGTTTTGTATCAATAATAAATAGAGGCTATCTCCTTTGTGCATGAACAAATGTATAAGGGTGATTTGTTTTCTATGTTAAATTCTTATTTCAGTTTCATGGATTTTCTTAAAAAACTCTTTGGCGACAAGTCGCAACGGGACCTCAAAGAGGTACAACCTTTTTTGGATGCTACTACTGCAATATATCCGTCCATTCAATCGCTTAGCAACGATGAACTTCGCGCCAAAACCGTTGAGTTTCGCAAACTAATAGCCGAAACCATTCAAGAAGAGGTGTCTCAATTGGATTCGCTCCACGCCCGTATCGATGCTGAGTATGATATGCCAGTAGAAGAAAAAGAGCAACTCTACAAGGATATTGACAATTTAGAGAAGTTGTCGTACGACAAGACACAGGAGGTGCTCAATCAGATTTTGCCCGAGGCGTTTGCCGTTGTCAAAGAGACCGCTAACCGTTTTGCCAATAGTGAAGAGGTTGAGGTTACTGCTACCCAGCACGACCGCGATCTCAGCGCATCGCACCCCAGTGTCCGCATCGAGGGCGACAAGGCTTTCTATGCCACATCGTGGACGGCTGGTGGCAATACTATCCGTTGGGATATGGTACACTACGATGTGCAGATTATCGGTGGATCGGTGTTGCATAGTGGCAAGATTGCTGAGATGGCAACTGGCGAAGGTAAGACCCTTGTGGCTACCCTCCCCGTTTATCTCAACGCGTTGCCAGGCAAAGGCGTTCATGTTGTAACGGTCAACGATTATCTGGCTAAGCGTGACTCGGAGTGGATGGGTATGCTGTTTGAATTTCATGGTCTTACAGTGGATTGTATAGACAAGCATGAACCTCATAGTCAGGCTCGCCGTAATGCTTATATGTGCGACATTACCTATGGTACCAACAACGAGTTTGGCTTTGACTACCTGCGCGACAACATGAGCCGTTCGCCAGAAGAGTTGGTACAACGTGGACATAACTATGCTATTGTTGATGAGGTGGACTCGGTGCTTATCGATGATGCGCGAACCCCTCTGATTATATCAGGTCCTACGGGTAAAGGCGATGATGAGCAGGAGTTTTATCGTTTCAAACCCGTTATTGAACGATTGTACAATGCTCAACGAACGCTCTGTACGCAGATTTTGGCAGACGCCAAGAAGGCTCTTGCTACCGACCCCGATCCCAAGCCCGAGCAGGATGCCGCCAAGTTGTTGCTGCGTGCCTATCGTGGTTTGCCCAAAAACAAAGCACTGATCAAATTCCTTTCAGAGACGGGTATTAAGACTATTTTGCAGCGTACCGAGAACTTCTATATGCAGGAGCAAAATAAGTATATGCACATCATTGACGATGAACTCTATTTCACCATCGATGAGAAAAACCGTCAGGTAGAGCTTACTGATAAGGGTATGGACTTTTTGGCGGATATGGGTGAGAATAGAAAGTTCTATCAGTTGCCCGACATCGGGTCTGAGATAGCCGAATTGGAGCATTTAGACCTCTCGGCCGAAGAAAAAGCCACCCGCAAGGAGCAGATTTATTCAGATTTTGCTATCCAGTCTGATCGTGTGCATACTGTTGACCAGTTGCTCAAGGCCTACACTTTGTTTGAACGTGATGTCGATTATATCGTTACCGAAGACAACCAAGTTAAGATAGTAGATGAGCAGACGGGTCGTATCATGGAGGGTCGCCGTTGGAGCGATGGGTTGCATCAAGCTGTTGAGGCCAAAGAAAACGCTAAAGTGGAGGCGGCAACGCAGACTTACGCCACCATTACTTTGCAGAACTATTTCCGCATGTATAAGAAGTTGGCGGGTATGACAGGTACTGCAGAAACTGAGGCCAAGGAGTTTTGGGATATTTACAAGCTCGATGTGGTGGTAATCCCCACCAATCGTCCTATAGCTCGCAACGATATGGACGATATGGTTTATAAGACCAAACGAGAGAAATTCAAGGCTGTCATCGACGAGGTGGAGCGGTTGATAGGTGAAGGGCGCCCCGTACTTGTGGGTACTACCAGTGTCGAGACTTCCGAGTTGCTATCCAAGATGCTCAAGTTCAAGCATATCCCACATAATGTCTTGAATGCTAAGTTGCATCAGAAAGAGGCGGATATTGTGGCAGAGGCAGGTCAGCCAGGCAAGGTTACCATTGCCACCAATATGGCTGGTCGTGGTACCGATATCAAACTTCGTGGAGGTGTCAAAGAGGCTGGAGGCTTGGCTATTATCGGCACCGAGCGTCACGAGAGCCGTCGTGTAGATCGTCAGTTGCGTGGCCGTTCAGGTCGTCAGGGCGACCCAGGTAGCTCGCTCTTCTTTGTTTCGCTCGAGGACGACTTGATGCGTCTGTTTGGGTCGGAGCGTATCTCCAAAGTGATGGACCGCATGGGTCTGCAAGAGGGTGAGGTTATCCAGCATTCTATGATTACCAAGACGGTAGAGCGTGCGCAGAAAAAAGTGGAAGAGAACAACTTCGGTATGCGTAAGCGCCTTCTGGAATACGACGATGTGATGAATAACCAACGTACGGTGATTTACAACAAGCGGCGCAACGCTTTGTATGGCGACCGGTTGTCGATTGATATCTCAAATACGTTCTTTGATACTTGTGAGATGCTGTATGACCAAGCGTCCGAAAATCATGATTTTGAGGCGTTAAAACTCGAAATGATACGCGTCTTTGCTTGTGAGTTGCCCTATACGGAACGAGAGTTGATGGGCATGAAGCGTGCTGATGCGGTCGATAAGCTGTACGAACTCACTTTTGGTGGATTCAAACAGCGTATGCAACGCTTGGGCGAAGTGGCTTTCCCATTTATCAAGCATTGCTATGAGAATACCCAGTATCAGAATGTAGTATTCCCCATTACCGACGGGGTCAAGACTATGCAAGCCATTGTCCCAGTGCGCAAGGCGTTTGAAAGTCAAGGTCGTGAGATTGAGTTGGCTATCGAGAAAAACATCACTTTGGCTATCATTGACGACTTGTGGAAAGATCATCTGCGGGAGTTGGACGATTTGAAGACCTCTGTCCAGAATGCCACTTATGAGCAGAAAGACCCGCTCTTGATTTATAAGTTTGAGAGTTTCAACCTTTTTGAGAAAATGCTTCTCGAGGTTAACCGTCATATAGCCTCATTCCTTTCGCGGGCATCGTTGCCTGTGAGCGAGAATAGTGATGTCCGCGAGGCGCGTCAGCCGCAGCGCAGCGACAAGGGACTTCGTACCTCTCACGCCAGTGTTGACAATGTGTCGCAATCGTCGCATGCCATGAATCAGGCTGCCTCACAGCGTATGGGGCAGCAGCCTAAGCCCCAACCCGTTCATGTGGAGAAACATGTAGGTCGCAATGATCTTTGCCCATGCGGTTCGGGCAAGAAATACAAAAACTGCCATGGACGCGAGGCGTAAGCAATACTGCTGAAATGCCGATCAAATAAAACAACAGCACTTGTGAGAACTTACAAGTGCTGTTGTTTTATTTTAGTAGGCCGAAGCCCGAGGTGCTGCTTTCCATGTAAGAGGCTTTTGCACTTCTTCAGCATTTTTGCCGAAGCCCGGGGGTGCTGCCTGCCCAAGCATGAGGCTTTTGCACTTCTTCGGCATTTTTGCCGAAGCCCAGGGGAATCGTTTTGCTCTGCTCTATGGTTAGGACTATAAGTCTTTCAGGCTATATCGTTCGGAGCAAGCCCTATCGTTTATCGCATACCTACGGCAAGCTTTCTTCCTTAATCTTGGTTACAGTTGGCAGTACAAGTTGTACATGTTGTTGATGATTTTGTCGTGGGTGAATTTGTTTCGTTGGATTTCGGCTTTTGCTAAGAGATCCGTACGCAAGGCTTCATCGTTGATGAGCCGGTTGATTTGTGCTGCAATTTCGTCAATGTTTTTAGGGTCGGCATATAGTGCGGCATCGCCACCTGCTTCAGGCATAGAAGAGCAGTTGGAGGTGAGAACAGGCACACCGCAGCACATGGCTTCAATAATAGGGATTCCGAACCCTTCAAAATGCGACATGTAAACCGCTCCACGGCTACAGGCATACAAGTAGGGGAAATCATCGAAATCGGCATCCTGAATCACATGGATACGGTTAGGGTGCTTTTTGACCTCTGCCATTACCGTCTCGGCATAGGCAGCGCGCTTCCGACCTACGATAACAAGGTGCATGTCGGGTTCCACCTGCTCCATGGCATGTATTACCGACAACTGGTTTTTGCGGCTTTCGATGGTGCCAACGCAGATAAGGTAGTTGTCGGGTAGGTTGTACTTTTTGCGTGTCTCCTGCTTGTCATATTCTTCTATCGGATACCAAAACACGTCATCACACGACTGGTACACCACTTGTATGCGATCTGCGGGTACATTCATAATCTCTATTAGGTCGCGCTTGGTCTGCTCGCTTATCGCAATTACTACATCTGCACTTTGGCAGGCGTAGGTCTGCTTTTTTTGGTGCGTCCGTGCATCGAATTTAGTAAAGAAATGAGGATAGCGCCACGCTACAAGGTCGTGCATGGTTACAACCTTTTTCACATCATTGGGCAGTCCGTGAGGCAACTCATGCGAAAGTCCGTGGAATATATCTATCTCATCGTTGCGTACTTGTCGAGCCAAGCCGCGACTTCGCCACCATGCGGGAAACATTCGTTCCAGACCCAATGGCTGCCGCGACGACACATTGCCAATACCTCTAAAATAGCCAGCCAACTCATCGTCAATCATAGGAGTGTAGAGTACACACTCGCAGTCGCGGTAAGCGGAGGCGATGCCACTGATAATCATGCGACTATAATTGCCTAATCCTGTCTTGTTGTTGAATGCCCGTTTGGCATCGTATCCGATAATCATGGTATTATGTTTTTTTTGTTTCTCGTGTTGCCTCTCCCAATGCCGCGTGGAGATGGCCATCTGTCTGGCTAATTAGACAAATCTATTTGTTAGAAATTGCAAAAGTAATAAAAAAATGTCGTACCTTTGCATTTTTCGTGATATATTGCTTTGCATGAGTCCGATTTTGTAGTGTTTCAGCATCTTTTGAGATGTTTGGAGGTGTGTGTGGTTCAGGATTCTGCGTGCAATACTCATGGTTTATATTATTATCTGTCCTTAAATTTGTCAAGCCATGCTTTCGGCAGTCGTCATAACACAGAATGAGGAGCGCAATATCGGGCGTTGTCTGAAGTCGTTGCAAGGCGTGGCGGACGAGGTGGTAGTAGTAGATTCGGGATCCACCGATGCTACCAAGGCCATTTGTGACAGGTATGGAGTGCGATGGGAGCATCACGATTGGGAGGGCTATGCCGAACAGAAAAATTTTGCCAACCAATTGGCTCAGGGCGACTGGATTCTCTCGATCGACGCAGACGAGGCGCTGTCGCCACGATTGCGCCAGCAACTGTTGGATTTGAAACAGCAGGGTTTTGCCGATGGGGTAGTGTATAGAGTGAAGCGGTTGACGAATTACTGCGGTTCTTGGATTCATCACTGCGGTTGGTATCCAGATGCCAAAGTGCGCTTGTGGAAGGCTGGCATGGCGCAGTGGGAGGGCTCCATTCACGAGACGTTGTGCTATGCAGCGGATATGCAGGTAGTAACGCTTATGGGCGACTTAGAGCACTACTCGTACTACAGCATCGAAGATCATGCACGGCGTCAGCCGCGTTATTACTTGCTTGATGCCCAAAAGGCGTATGATAGAGGGCAGCGCACTTGCCGTTGGGGGGCTATGTACCACTCGTTGTGGACTTTTGTGCGCGATTACCTGATTCGCATGGGGGTATTGGATGGATATGCTGGTTACACGGTGTGTAGGCTGAACGCACACTATACCTTTATGAAGTATGCAACACTGTACGAGTTGGGGCAACCGAAGCAGAATCAGGTACAAGAGTTTGAGCCAGAAACAGAACAAAATCATTAGTTAGTTATGGAGATAACTGCCGAATATCAGCATTTTTTTGACACCTTGGATCACCGTGAGCGGTTGGCGCTCTATGAGCGAGCTGCAGAGTTGTTTAGCGACAATAAGCGTCAGTTGTTTGACCGATTGGCTGCGCAGCGGACGCGTCACGTAACGGTGGTGCTCGAAGATGTTTACCAATCTCACAATGCCAGTGCGGTGTTGCGGTCGTGCGATTGTTTTGGTGTGCAGGACGTGCATGTGGTGGAGAATCGCAATAGGTATTGTCCCAACCCAGATGTGGCTATGGGTAGCAACAAATGGGTAGATATCTATAAGCGGAGCAGTATATTGGATACTTATGATGCACTGCGCGCCAAGGGGTATCGTATTGTTGCTACGCTACCGCATGAGAACGACACTATGATAGGCGACTTGGATGTTTCGCAGCCCACGGCATTGGTGTTTGGCACCGAGTTGACAGGTCTTACGCAAGAAGCCATCGATCATGCTGACGCATACGTAAAAGTGCCCATGTATGGCTTTACGGAGAGTTTCAATATCAGCGTATGTGCCGCTTTGAGTTTGTATGCGCTTACTGAGCGTATGCGCCGCAGTAACATCCAATGGCAGCTGACGGACGAGGATCAGACCACACTGAAACTCTATTGGGCTATGCAGGTTATCCATGATGGACCCAACGTGATGAAACACATAATGAATCAACGATAATAAAAGAACTAAGTCATGAAAAAAATTTCTTTATTGACACTTTTGGTTTTGTGCTGCGGAATGGTGATGGCACAAAAAGTGGTTTCGGAACAGTCAGTTCCAGCCAAATTCGTAGAGGATTTTCAACGTCAGAATCTGGATGTGCGCAATGTAAAATGGTATCAGTTGGATAGCACTACGTTTGAGGTTCGTTTTATTGGAAATAACAACGAGTTGCAGTCTGTGCGGTACAAATCAGTGGGTACTGAACGTCGCTATTTTGTAGATTTACAGTATTGCCCGCGTGCTATCAAAGACACTGTGCGCCACCGTTACAGCAAATACAAAATAACTGAGGTTAGTATTGTAAGCGCTCGTCGCGAAAGCTCTTATGAGGTAAGGATTGCCCAAGTAAAATCGTTTTTGTTTTTGAAAAAAGAGAAAGATGTGCGCTATTTGCTGTTTAAGCCCAATGGCGAGTTTATCAAAGAGAAGTAGTATAGTACCTCATGGCAGAGGCTTTTGGTGCTGATGCCTAATATGTTGGCGGCAGCGATGTAGATATCATGGATATCGGCATCGCTGTCGTCGGTTTCAAACAATAAATGGTTTGGACCAGCATGTTGTAGAGTGCGGTGTAGCTTAGTGCATTTTGGGTTAAGCAGGGCAGCCCCTACCGAGATTTTGATGTCGTGCCGCCACAGGTCGTCAAATAGTTCTGGCGGCCCAGTGAAACCATGAACCACCCATGGTGTGGCATGAAATTGTTTGCGCAGTTGTAGCAGTTGCGTCCAGCAGCGCACGCAATGGATTACTACGGGCTTATTTAGCCGTTCGGCCAATGATAGTTGCTGCTTGAATATGTCTATCTGTTTGGACAAAGAAGGTCCGCGCAATGCGTCTATCCCGCATTCGCCAATCCATTCCAGTTGCCCATTGGTAGCGAGAGCCTCAAACGGTTGGGGATCGATAGTGTCGGGATACTGGTCTGCATCCCATGGGTGGATACCAAAACAGCGGGGGGTGATTACACCCTCCGCTGTAGGTTTATGAGTGTGGAAATCTAATATCATTAGCGTTTGAGCGATAAGATTTCGCGGGCCTCATCGCTTGTTGCTACTTCGCGTCCTAACAACTTGGCCATACGTACCACTTTGTCAACCAGTTCGCCGTTGCTTTTTGCCAAAACGCCACGCTCAAGATAGAGGTTGTCCTCAAATCCGACGCGGACGTTGCCGCCCATCACGATGGTGGGGGCAGCCAACTGGAATGCGTAGCGGCCGATACCGGTGGATGTCCATGTGCTTCCAGCAGGAATGTTGCGAACCATCCAGCAGAGGTTATCCACAGTGGCTGGTGTGCATCCAGGAACGCCCAACACGAAGTTGAACTGCATAGGAGCGGCTGGCACCTGACCTTTGCGAGCCATGGTAAGGATTGTGTCAAGATGACCCATCTCGAAGCATTCGTATTCGGGCTTGATGCCGCGTTCCAGCATGCGCTTGCCGAAGGCGCGCATGGTGGGCATGGTGTTGTCAAATATCTCATCGCCAAAATTGCAAGTGCCACAGTCTAAGGTAGCCATCTCTGGAGTAGGAGTCGTCTCGGTGCTTGCCAGTCGCTCTTCGGGGGTCATGCCAACGGCGCCGCCAGTAGATGGAATCAAGATTACGTTGGGGCATTCTTTCAAGATGGCCTCGGTACACTCTTGGAAACGCTCGCGACTCTGAGTTGGGGTGCCGTCGTCGTAACGCACATGCAGGTGGACGATAGCAGCACCAGCATCCACGGCGCTCTTGGCCTCGCGTACAATCTCGGCTACGGTATAAGGTACGGCAGGATTCTGCTCTTTGGTAACTTCTGCACCGCAGATAGCGGCAGTAATAATAAGTTTGTCCATGGTGTTTGTTATTTATGTTTTATCAAGTTGACTCTATATACTTGACTGCTGCTGTTATGTATTGCAGGATTGTTGCGTATCATAATTTTATGGCAAACAAGGCAAGACTGCCACTCAAAGCAGCATCAGGTTGTAAGCAGTATCTTGTAATGTTTTCTATGTTTGTGGCTTGTAATATACAAGTTGTAAAACATAAAACGCAAAGGTACGAAAAAAATGTTGTACTTTTGCAAAAAAGTTTGATAGGTACTGTTAGAATTGTGGTAATTGGAGTAATCAGTTTGTCATGGTTGGGGCATGGGTTGCGTTACAAATAAGATTTTTCAAAATAGCAAAAGGTGTTGATTCTTGGTGTTGATCCGGGTACAAGGATATTGGGATATAGTTTGCTTCAAACTGATCCCAAGCCGCAGATGGTGTTGATGGATGTGTTGTATCTAAAAAATATGGAGGATTACAACCTGCGGATTCGTACTGTATTTGATTCGATGTGTAGTGTAATTGACCAGTATCACCCGTCGCATCTCTCTATCGAGGCTCCTTTTTTTGGCAAGAACGTGCAGTCCATGCTCAAGTTAGGTAGGGCACAAGGGGTAACGATAGCGGCGGCGATGAGCAGAAATATGACATTTAGCGAGTATGAGCCAGCTACCATCAAGCAGTATATTACAGGCAGCGGGGGTGCTACCAAGGAGCAGGTGCTGGCCATGTTGCAGGCTCATCTGGGGGTTGACCTACAGCCGCGCTATCTGGATGCCACCGATGCGTTGGCAGCGGCTTATTGTCATTATCTGGTAAGTACCAATCCGATGGCAGACATCCGTGCACAGCTGAGACCTGCCAAACAGCGTAAGGCTAAGAATGCGTCGTGGAGCGATTATGTGAAGCAAAATCCTGACGTAGTGAGCCGTGATTGAGTAGTCCTGATCAAGAGGCAAAACAATAAATAATCAAGTAAATCAAATGCAAAAATCATTTTCATCAAATGTAGGCGCCATCATGGCGGCAGTGGGTTCGGCGGTCGGATTGGGTAATATCTGGCGTTTCCCTTATATTTGTGGCAAGTATGGAGGCGGTGCTTTCTTGCTGGTATATATAGTGTTTGTATTTGTCTTGGGCATGATATTGCTGATCTCAGAGTTTGTCATAGGCCGCAGGTCGCAGCATACGCCTATATTGGCCTACCCAACGCTTGCACCACATAAACCCAAATGGAAATATCTGGGGATGTTTGGATTGGTAACCTGTTTCTTTATCCTGTCGCAGTATTTTGTAATCTCGGGGTGGACACTTCGGTATTTTGTTGATTCCGTTGCTGGTACATTGTTTTCGCTCGGCCAAGATACTGAAGCGATAACGGCTCATTTTACTGGATTCACCAATGCTGTTGGGTCGCCCATATTGTACCTTGTTATTTTTGCCGTTTTGACGGTATTGGTTATCCTTGGCGGTGTCCAAAAAGGAATTGAGGCAGTCTCAAAATTGTTGATGCCAGTGTTGTTGATTCTTGTATTGGCGTTGTGCGTAAGGTCGATTACCCTGCCAGGGGCCAGCAAAGGTATAGCATACCTATTCAATCCGAATTTTGCCTTGCTTACGGGCGAGGGGATTCTGGCTGCCTTAGGGCAGGCGCTCTTCTCGCTGAGTGTGGGCATGGGTGTGATGGTGGTTTATGGGTCATATATACCTAAGAACGACAATATCTTCAAGACTTCGTTGTGGATTACTGCTTGCGATACGCTGATTGCTGTGTTGGCAGGTGTTGCCATCATCCCAGCCGTTTTCTCCTGTGGCATGGAGCCTGCTGGTGGTCCTGGTTTGGTATTTAAGGTGTTGCCATCGGTGTTCAACTCCATGGGTGGAATGAGCAGTATATTTGCCGCTTTGTTTTTTGCACTGCTGATAGTGGCTGCGCTTACCAGTGCGATATCGTTGCTGGAGTGTCTTATAGCATCTGTTGCGGATGTAACGGGTCGGACGCGGGTCAAATCTATTTTTGTAGTAATGCCCTTGCTGCTACTGCTGGCTGCTGTGGTTTCGTTAGGGGGTGGTGTATGGAGCTCGTTTAAGGTGTTCGGCTACAATTTGTTTGATTTGGTAGATTGCTTGAACAGCATCTATCTTCCGCCAATTTGTGCGCTGGGAAGTGTGGTGTTTGTGGGTTGGGTGATGCCCGAAGACAGTCTAAAAGATGAGTTGTCAAACGGAGGCTCTATCACTTTAGCCTTTTATAGTATTTTCAAATTCATAGTGCGCTATATAGCTCCGTTGGCATTGGTGGTAGTGTTGGTGGCAGGAATATTGAAATAATAGCAACATGACGGTGCGGAGATTTCGTTATATAACTTTGTTTCTCTTATTGTTGGTTTCTACAGTATTTATGTTTTCTTGTGGAAACGGCGATTCTGATCATCGGTTGTACAACCCTGCTAAAGTGGCTTTTGAGGCTTCGTACAATCCTATCTTTGATGGCTGTTTGTATCCATCTTTGGTATTGGCTCTTTCGGGTTCAAACAACGCTGATTTGATTGGAAACGGGCAGCTGTTTACGGTGTCGTTGACGGCTCCAGCCAACGGGTCGGTGCTGCGGGTGGTGTTGGACTCATCGCAACTCAATTATGTAACTATCATGCAGGAAGAGTTGCCCAAGAAAGGAGTTCGCTATACCTTTCATCCAATGGTTAAATGGAAATACGACCAGTTATATGCCACCCGCAAACAAGGCGTGGTGGATCTCTCGTTCTCCTGTTACATAAACGATGAGTTGGTTGACGTGGAGACATTGCGCATCAACTATCGTTCGGCCAACGAGTGCCTGCTCAAATTGGAGGATACCAATGGTCGCCCCTATGATATTCGTTGGGTATTTGCGGGATATGTTAATGAGGATCATCCGTTTATCGACAGTATCCTATCGCGCGTGTTAGAGCGAGGTATTGTGTCGCGATTTGAGGGCTACCAGCGCAATGCCAAGATGGTTCAAGATCAGGTATTTGCTTTCTGGTACGATGCGCTGGAGCAAGGCATCGCTTACTCATCCATATCGTGCACATCCAATCCTTCTCGTAGGTCGAACGTACAACATATTAGGTTTTTTGACGAGGTGTATCGCAGCCGTCAGGCCAACTGTATAGACGCTTGTGTGTTCTTTGCCTCATTATTGCGTAAGATTGGACTAAAGCCTGTTATCTTTGTGGAACCGTGCCATGCGTATTTAGGCTATTATGCTGACAAGAACCGCAAGAAAGTCAACCTGCTCGAAACTACTATCACTGCGTGGGTCAATTTTCCAGAGTTAAACCGTAGTGTGGATGCCAACGGCAGACTCCCACAGCAGTATTATAACAAAGTGAAGCGTTTCCTGTCGGAAGAAGACCAAACCCGTTATCAGGCAGGAAAGATGACATTCTCTGAACTTAAATTGGCGGTGGCTCGAACACTTTTTGAGAAGGCTTCGGTTTACAATCAAGACAACTACAATGCCAACAAAAAGTATTTCGACGACAAGGATAACTCATCGTATCAAATGCTTGATATAGAACTTCTGCGCAAGTCGGTACAGCCTATCAATTAGCCGACTGCCGTCGAGGAAATGGTGTGATACATGTTTCAAAACGGTGGCGATAGGTGTCGTATTATCTCATCGGACAAGTAGCGGGCATCCTATAGATATTTGTTTGATACTATTTGACAAAAAAAATGTATCTTTGCAACTCAAAAAAACAAAAATATTTATCGTTATGAAGAAATTTTCATTTGTTCTTTGCGCATTTGCGTTAGCGGTTGCTTGCTGTCTTACTTCCTGCAAGAAAGAGGAGTCGGATACTACCGAGACAGGTACAGTGGCTCAGTTAGGTGATTTTATCGGCACTTACAATGTGGAGATAACTGAGACCTCCTTGTTGGGTGCTCTCGTGGGTGGCACTACCTATTCTGCTGTCATGACCATTGATAGTGCGGAAGCTTCGGTTTACGGAATCCCACTTTATACTGCCAAGCATGTGGCTAAATTTACGTTCGAGCCTGTCGATGAGGAACTTAAAACAAAAGGTTATTTGGAGAGCTTGTCAGGCACCTACGGATATGTAAAAGATGGCTATTTGGTGCTTGCGGTGGCGGATAATACGCTTACGCACACAATCTTTTATAACACACAGATGCCTTATAAGCAGTCGGAAGCAATGAAGTGGACTGGCTATTATGGTGAGAAAGGGTCTAATCTGGCCGATTTGGTAACAACGGGCACTTGCAAACTTGAGTTCTCGGCAGTCCGAACAGCGGGCGATGCAAATGGTATTAAAATTAGATATTGAATTTGAATAGGGGTGTTAATAAGCTGAACAGCCAGCGGTAGTTGTCTGCTTAATAGTAAAGAAGAATATATATACCGTTGTATTTGCTTGATTGTAAGTATTGTATGGGTCTGTGAGGTAAACTCAGAAACTAAGAACTGCTTGGCGGACAGTAATAGACTAACATCTAATTGTATGGATAAACTTAATCAACAAGGTAAGAATAGGTGGTTGCCTATTCTTGCCTTGTTTTGTATAGTGATGCTGCTGGCATCGTGTGCTAAGAATAACGTGTTAGGTAATCTGCAGAACACCTATCGTCCGCGCAGTTTTACTGACCCCGAGTCCATAATGCCAGCCATTGCATTGCCGATAGACACTATTTGCAGAGGAGGCAGCCCCGATGCTTGGTTGGGTCTTACCTTGGCTGAACTGATAGACCGTTTTCCTGTTGGCTTGCAGATGATAGACGACAGTGGGGAACATGTCATTTATCAGAATCAGCAAGGGGTGTTGTTTGAGATGCTTGATCAGCGCGTGGTAGTGGTGCGGCAAGAGGTGCGTGGCAACTGGCGGTTTCCTCATGAGCCGTGGTTTGCGCAGTTGCGTCAGCGGCTAATGGCATCGGCAATAACCTATTACAACGAGGCTCCTGTGGCTGATTTGCCAGAAGAGCCTTCAATAAAAGCAAATCAGCGTGGTGAAGCCTTAGTCCGTGCAGGGTCCGCAACCGACGATGCTCCACTCAAACAGAAACCATGGTTTGGAAGGTATCATTATTCAACATTCATGTTTACGATACATTACAACCCTTCTACCGACAGCTATCTGTTGCGTTTCGATTTCCTTCCCGCCACATTCCCTCACAGCATTCGTCCTGACTGATGTCAACGATTCACATATTATGTGCCGCCAATGATGCTTACGGTGCCTATTGTGGTTTGATGCTCACCTCATTGTTGCAAAACAACCGTAGGCATGTGGTTCATATCTATATCCTCAGCAGCGATATGGGGCAGTCAAACCGACTGCGTTTTGATACATTGGCGCAGCAGTATCATCAGCACATAGCTATCTTGCCTATCGACTCGTCGGACTATAGCATGCTGCCTATCGGCAGCCGTTTTTCGAACATCTCGGTCGAGGCCTATTTCCGACTCAAGGCGCCCTCGCTGCTGCCGCAGTGTGATAGGGTGCTCTATCTGGATTGCGATATGGTGGTATGTGGCGATCTCGAAGCTTTGTGGAATACTGATTTATCAAATTATGCCATGGCTGCGGTGCCCGACACTACCCTGATGCTCCATAAGTGTTTCCCGCGGTTGGGGTATCCTATGCAGGATGGCTATTTCAATAGCGGTATGTGCCTGTTTAATCTTGATTACATGCGGCAGATGGATTTTGAAAACCGGGTACGCGATTTTATGCAGCATCATGTAGATAAGATCCTGTTTCACGACCAGGATATTCTCAATGTCGTTTGCCGAGGACATATCAAAGCCGTGTCGCCACGGTGGAACCTGTTGGAGTGCTTTTTGCGTAAGAACCCTCCTATTGTAGAATGGCAAAAAGAGGAACTCTTGCAATGCCGTTTCAATCCAATAATTATCCATTATGCATCGCTTCGCAAGCCTTGGTTCAAAGAGTGTGTAAATCCGTATAAGCATATCTTTTGGTCATACGTTGAGCAGAGTCCATGGAGTGATCTCAAGCCCCGCTATAAGTATAATGGGTGGAAGCGTTTCTATAAGCATCATCTCAAACAGTTTTTTAAGAGTCTTGTTGCCCCTTTTGGTGGTGGCAGGTATATCCGTGTGCCTTTTTGACTATAAGCAGGTCTGGCTAATTTCAATGATAAACATATTTTTTGTGAGGTTGTTTTTGGTGTCAATTGGTATTTGCAATTAAGCTAATTTATAGCATATTGAGAAGTATAACAAACAGTTTTTTTTGATTATCACCGTTACGATGTTCATTGTCGGATTAGGTATGCTTAGTGGCTGTAAACAGGTTGATAGTCATACTACAAAGGTCGTTTCAACTTGGTTTGAAAGGCAAAAAGTCTATCCAAGGTAACACTGGATAACTCTTTATCGATAATACTCGGCATAGTGAAAGCTTGCTTCTACTATGCTGACTTGTTAGATAGGGAACGAGTAAGCATTGTTATAAAATAAGACACATTATAAGAATTATCGACATGGCAAAGAAAGCAACTAAGAAAGAAGAAACCCTAAACCTCGAAGCCATCCTTTTCAAATGCAGGGATATCTTGAGGCAGGCAAAGAACTCCGGCTCGTTCTTCGAAAAGCGCGACATGATGCTGACCCTTGTGTTCCTCCGTTTCATGGGCGAAAAATATGAGGATGGCGTGGCGGCATTGCGTCAGAGGCTGATTGCGGAAGGGCTTGACCCCGACGACGAGGAGATTGTCAAGGCCTTCTTCGATGACGCCACTTTCGCCGATGGCACCTTCGACTTGCCCGTAGAGGCTCGCTGGTCCACAATCATCAACACGGCAGCACCCCAACTGAACGTGGCGCTCGACACGGCGCTGCGAAGCATTGGCGAAACGCACCCCACGCTAAAAGGCTGTTTCGTGGAAGGCACATTCACCCAACGCAATCTCGGTGCCAACGACATGAAGAAGATTGTGGATGAGGTTAACAAGATTAGCCACAAGACCTTTGGCGAAGAGAAAGACCTGATAGGCCGCGTGTATGAGTACTTCCTGAAAGAGTTTGCCGTAAACGCCACGAAGGAGGAGGGCGAGTTCTACACGCCTCACGATGTGGTGCAGCTGATAGCCACCGTCATCGAGCCTTTCGACGGAACCCTCTACGACCCATGTTGCGGCTCCGGCGGCATGTTCATACAAAGCGCCGAACTGGTGGAAGCCCGACAGGGCGACATCAGCCACATCAACGTATATGGCCAAGAGAAGGAGGCCGCCACCTACCGCTTGGCAAAGATGAACCTCGCCCTGCGCGGCATCAGCCATAACCTGGGCTCCGAAAGCGACTCCACCTTCACCAACGACTTGCACAAGGGCCTGTACTTCGACTATATCATGGCCAACCCACCGTTCAACCTGAAAGGCTGGTGGAATGACAACCTGAAGGATGACTCGCGGTGGACGGACTACGTCACTCCGCCGGAGAGCAACGCCAACTATGCGTGGATTCTCCACATGCTTTCCCACCTCAAGCCGCTTTCGGGTGTGGCGGGGTTCTTGTTGGCCAACGGCGCGCTCGGCGACACCGACGCGCTCGAAATACGCAAGAGGCTGATAGCGAACGACAAGGTGGAGGCCATCATCATCCTGCCCCGGGAACTGTTCATCACCACCGACATCAGCGTAACCTTCTGGATCCTCAACCTAAACAAGAAGGGCGGCAAGTACCATGGACGCGAGCTCCGCAACCGAGAACACGAGATACTCTTTATGGATCTGCGTGGGTGGACCGACAACGCAGTCAAAGGCGAGCAGAAGAAGAAAGTACGCCTCGTCACCGAGCAGATTCAGCGCGTGGCCGACATCTACCACCAGTGGCAGGCGGTAGGGACCGACGGGAAGGATTTTGCAGAACCTGAGTTATACCGCAGCGTGGGAATCCAGGAGATAGAGTCCAACAACTGGACGTTGGTGCCGAGCAAGTACATCGAGTTCGTCGATCATGACATGGAGATAGACTACCCCAAAGAGATGGCCCGCATCCAGCAAGAGATGAAAGAGTTGATGCAGCGCGAAAAAGAATCGCAAAAAATGCTCGAGGAGGCGTTCAAGGGCATCGGGTATGGAATCAAATAAGGAAAAGTATATGAAAGAGAGTAAAAACGCAGAAAAGCCATCGTTTGTATATCGTGATGGTATGACAGCCGACAAAGAGTATGTAGAATGGCTGGCAGATGTTAAAGCACGTTTTCGCCAAAGCCAGATAACGGCATCTGTTCGCGTGAACACTACAATGCTTGAATTCTATTGGAGCATTGGAAAAGATTTGGTGACTTTACGGGCAGAAGAACGTTGGGGTGCCGGAGTCGTAAAGCATTTCGCTCTCGATATGCAGCAGTCTTTTCCTGATATTACAGGTTTTTCTCTTACCAATGTAAAATACATGAAGCGTTGGTATCTATTTTACAATGAATGTGATGCAAAAGGTCAACGACTCGTTGACCAAATTAGCCGCCAAGTTGGTGACCTATTACGGCCGAATAAGAAAACCTGAAAAAGCATGACGATGAAAAAATATAAATTGGGGGAACTGATAGAATTAACAGATGAGCGTAATTCTATGGGTAAATATTCGCTTGAAGATGTGAAGGGCATCTCTACCGAGAAAAACTTTATAAACACAAAAGCGAATATGGATGGTGTAAGTTTAGATTCTTATAAAATAGTAAACTATAGAGACTTTGTTTACGTTCCAGACACCTCACGTCGTGGAGGCAAGATCGCCCTTGCATTTAATAACGATTCTTGTTCCATTCTCATTTCTTCGATTTATACGACTTTCAGATGTAGCCGTTTCGATTTACTGATACCTGAATTTTTATACATCTATTTCAATCGTCCAGAGTTCGACCGTTATTCTCGTTTCAATTCATGGGGCAGTGCAAGGGAGACTTTTTCTTGGGAAGATTTTTGTGATATAGAGATCACCCTTCCCCCCATCGAGCAGCAACGCAAATACGTTGATGTTTATTTGGCGCTGCAACAAAACCTCGCAGCCTACCAAAGCAAAGCGGATGAACTGAAACTCGTCTGCGACGGGTACTTGGATAAACTGAAGGCTGAAAATGAAAAAATGAAAATTGGCGACTACATTGAAGTGTGCGACGAAAGGAATAGCGATAATCAATTACAACTTAATAGCGTTAAAGGATTATCAACAGAGAAATCCTTTATTGACACCAAAGCAGACATGAATGGGGTCAGTCTTACATCCTATAAGGTTGTAGGAACAAACACTTTCGTATATGTTTCAGACACTTCAAGGAGAGGTGATAAGATAGCTATAGCATTGAATCGTGGCAAAGCACCATTATTGGTATCTTCCATATATACTACTTTCAAGAGCAAAGACACTTCAAAACTTTTGCCCGAATACCTATTTATGTATTTCAATCGTCCAGAATTCGACCGCTACGCACGTTTCAATTCATGGGGAAGTGCACGAGAGGTATTCACAATGGAAGACATGAAAGAGGTAGCAATCCCAATCCCAGACATTTCAGTTCAACGTGAGATAGTCAACATCCACAAGTGTTATATCGAGCGCCAACGTATAGCGAACGCGCTCAAAGAACAACTAAAAAACATCTGCCCCATCTTGATTCGGGGAAGTTTAAAGGAGGAAGAATCATGATAAACAAAATTTCATTTAAAGATGTTGCTTGCTTTAAAGAAGCAACATCTTTATATACAGATAAAAAGGTTAATCTGATTTATGGATTAAACGGAACAGGGAAAAGTACATTTTCTGAGTTCCTCAGGAATATTGTTTCTCACGATGAAAAATTCAGAGACTGTTCCATTGAAACAGATAATTCTGAAAACAATATGAAATTGTCTTCAGACGAACAAATACTCGTGTATAATGAGAAATGGGTGAAAGAAAACTTTTACCAGAGTCCCACATTGAAAGGTATATTCTCACTGTCTCAAGGAAATGCTACTGCTAAAGGGAATATTGATAAGGCGAATGAAGAGAAAGCCAGACTTGACATCTTAAAGAAATCAAAAGAAGATGAAAAGAATAATTCTCAGAATGATTTTAATAGAAAAAAAACTACTGCTGTAAATGCAATATGGCAAATAAAGAAAGATTATACTGGAGGAGAAAGGAATACCGATCAATTTTTCACTGGTTTAAAGAGGAATAAAGAAGACCTCTTTAACTATGTACTTAGTCTTCCAAAACCTCAAACAGCACCAAGTAAAAGCATTGAGAATATACAGAAAGAACTATCTACTCTTTTAGACAATAATGTAACAAGAATAAACCCTCTAATGGTGGTGTTCTTTACAGGTTTATCAGACCAAGAATTAAATCTTTTGAAAAAAGAAATTGTTGGAAGTAACAATTCTACATTTTCAACTCTAATCGAACAACTTAAAAATAGTGATTGGGTAAATGCTGGTCTTAATTATGTTGAAAGCCAACAGGAACCAGCATACTGTCCATTCTGCCAGCAACAAATAAACAAAGAGCATATAATTACCGAATTAAAAGCCTGCTTTGATAAGTCTTATGAACAAGACAAGCAACAATTACAAATAATATATGGAAACTACAATCAACAAATCGACAATATTATTGAGGATCATGCATTTGCTCAGAATGATTTTCTAAAAGATCTTTCTGACTCTTATAATGCTGCTTTGCTGAATTTCAAATCCGTATTAAAAAATAATCTGACCATTATAAAATCAAAAATAGATACCCCCAGTAAACATGTTGAATTGGATCCTGTAACAAATGAATTTAACTCTCTTAATGCTATTATTAAATTAGCAAATGACAGAATAAATGAATTTAATTCAAAAATCGAAAAGAAAGATGAAACATTAGAAAGTCTAAAGAAAATTTTCTGGGAAAATATACGACTACAATACGACACAACTCTCGAAGGTTTTCAGGATGATGAAAAAAATTTTGATAAAAAGCAGCAAAAAATTGAGGAAGAAATATCAGAGATTGTTGAGAAAATAAAAAAGCAAGACAAAATAATAACGGAACAATCTAAACTGGTTTCTAACATTGAGGATGCTGTTAATAACATCAATAATCGCTTGCTTGAACTTGGAATAGATAGTTTTAATATCATTAAATACAATGAAGAGAAAGCAGAGTATAAATTGGTTCGTTCGAAGGATGAAGGTGATAATATTTTTGACTCTTTAAGCGAAGGTGAAAAAATGATTATCAGTTTTCTTTATTTTATTGAAGAATGCAAGGGGAAAGATGATTCTAAATCAACGAACAAAAAGAAAATAGTCATTATAGATGACCCTATTTCAAGTCTGTCTCATATTTTTGTCTTTAACGTTGGAGTTTTAATTAAAGAAGAATTCTTTTCGTCTTCTAAGAAATATGAGCAGATATTTGTTTTGACACACAATTTGTATTTTTTCTATGAATTAGCAAAATCTCCTTGTAAAAATATAAAAAGATTAAAAGAAGAAGAACAAGAAAAGGAGCTCGAAAAGGAATTTCACCTATTCCGAATAGTAAAAACTACCAAAGGGAGTTCCTTTGTTCCGATGAAGTATAGTGAAATACAAAATGACTATCAAATGTATTGGTCTGTAGTAAATGATAAAAATAGCCAGCCTGCATTAATTGCAAATTGCATGAGAAATATAATAGATTATTTCTTTGGGTTTATTATGAATAATGCATTAAACGAGGTTTTCCAAAAAAAAGATTTCAAAGAAAATATAAAGTTTCAAGCATTCTATCGATATATTAATCGTGAATCACATTCAGATAATATAAACATATATGATATGAAAGACTTTGATTATGCTTCATTTCAAGAAGCATTTCAAGAAGTATTTAAATTAGCTGGTTATGAGGAGCATTATAATAAAATGAGTAAAATTGGATGCTATAATAATGTCTCGCAATGCTGAAGAATAAACTGAAGAATATCGACGTGCACTTTGTGGAGAGCGACTATGAGAACGCGCTTATCGCTTTTCCAAAGATAAAATGCACTAAAAAAATGAGTGGAAACAAGAGCATTACACAAAACAGAGACAACCAGTTCGAGGAATGACTGGTTTTCAGAACCAAATCTTGATACTCTTAGTCAAGTAGCATTCATCCTTGACGTGGTCATTAGGGATTTACCTTGCCCTATGAAATAACATCGTTACGCACTACATATAATAAGGACGATGATTTCAGAAAGGATTTCCCAAAAGACTTCCCAAAAGAAATATTTTGCGTATTATCTAAAAGACAGCAACTTATATTACATCTCATCCATAACGATTGCACTTTAACTTCCCAAAAGATTTCGGAAAAGATTTCGGAAAAGGAATCTGTTTCGCAAAGGACGATTAAAAAGGATATTTTTATACTCAAAGAAATGGGCATTCTCGCTCGTGAAGGCGGTCGCAAAGATGGACACTGGGTTATTATCAAGAAATAATATGATAAAGTTCGTTTTTCAACAACCGTTACATTGAGCGTAAAAGTATCAACGAGTAATACGTGATATTGACGAATTTGAAGAAGAAAAATAATCATCATAATGGCAAAGTTAAAGAATATCGACGGGCACTTTGTGGAGAGCGACTATGAGAACGCGCTTATCGCTTTACTTGAAAGAGAGGGTTGGCAGTATCTGCTTGGCGACTCCATACAAAGAGACAACCGGAAGGAGGTGCTCTATATGGACGACCTGCTCCAGTTCCTGAAAAACAACCACACGAACGTGGCGGTCGAGGAGTTGCAACGCATAGCTGATAACGTCAGGCTGGTCGGCGCCGACACGGATTTTGCCACTCTGCACAAGGTCTATCGCTGGATGGTGAACGGAGTGCCTGCCGTCGATAAGGAGGGCTGCCCGACGACCGTCAGCCTTATCGACTTCGGCTGTTTGGACAACCCGCAAAAGGAAAACATCAATATCTTCCGCGTGGTCAACCAGTTCACGGTGGAGTACCTCAACAACGGCGTGACAAAGAACCGCCGTCCCGACGTGCTGCTATATGTGAACGGAATGCCCGTCTGCATCATGGAGCTGAAGAACCCCGCCGATGCCAACGCTACGATTGAAGACGCGTGGGAGCAAATAAACATACGCTACTGGCGCGACATTCCGGGACTGCTGCACTACTGCCCACTGGCCTGCATCAGCGACGGCGTCAAGACCCGCTTGGGGACGGTCCGCACCCCCTACGAGCACTTCTACGCCTGGCGGCGCGTGGAGAATGGCGACAAGTGCGGCACCTTGCCTTTCGATGAGTTGGCGGCGATGGTGAAGGGAGTCTATCGTCCGGAAAGATTCTTGGAGATTTTCAGGGACTATGTCTATTTCCAGGACACGGACTTTGACAGCGACGAGAGGGAGATTGTGTGCCGCTATCCGCAGTTTTTCGCCACACGACTGCTCAGGGAGAGTGTCGTCAAATCAGTGAAGACACGTAGCGGCAAGGGTGGCACCTACTTCGGCGCCACTGGCTGCGGCAAGACCTATACCATGGCATTCCTTGCCCGTCAGCTCTCGCTGCGTTGCGCGGCGGAGATTGGCTCACCGACAATACTGATGATTGTGGACCGCGACGACTTACAATCGCAAGGGGCGAAACTCTTTACCAAGAGCACAGAGTTTCTGGGGCTGGGCGAGGTGTCGGTGGTGCCGAGCCGAAAAGCACTGCGTCGGGAACTCTCGCTTCGCGACAGCGGCGGTTTCTTCATCTGCACCATACAGAAATTCTGCGACCGCAAGGACGACCCGATAGGTCTTATCAACAACCGCAGCAACATCATCTGTTTCAGCGACGAGGCGCACCGCACGCAGATTGAAGGCTCCCGACGCATCCAGTTCAGCGAGGACGCCGACGAGAACATGCGGGCCATGATTTCCAAGCCTTACGCGAAGGTGCTGCGTGAGGCCTTGCCCAACGCCACCTTCGTGGGCTTTACGGGAACGCCCATAGCGGAGACCTACCAGACCTTTGGTGACGAGATAGACCGCTACACCATGGACCAGGCCGTAGCCGACAACATAACCGTGCCCATCAAGTACCATCCACGCATAGCCAAGGTGCTGCTGAACCAGGAGAAAGCCAAGGAGATTGAGGCCTATTATGCCAAATGCGCCGACGAGGGGTCGACAAAGGAAGACATCACACGGAGCAAGAAGGCCATGAGTTCGCTGGAGGTCATCCTTGGCGAGTCGGACCGTCTCGAAAAACTTGCCGTTGACATACACGACCACTATGTCTCGTCCGTAGCCAACGACCCCGACCGTGTGCAGAAAGCCATGATAGTATGCTCCAACAGGAAGATAGCCTACGACCTGCTGATGAAGTTCAAGGCGCATTACCCTGAATGGTTCGTCGAGCGGAAAACGCCAGCGGGCGCCAATGTCTCGTCCGAGGAACTTCGCAGGCTGAAAGAGATGCCCACCATAGCGATGGTGGCCAGCGTGGGGAGCAACGACGAGGAAAGGATGTACAACTACCTTGGAGGAGTAAGGAACGACAAGCGGACGGAAGCGTTGGACGCCGCCTTCAAGCAGGTGCACTCCAACTTCCGGATAGTCATAGTGGTGGATATGTGGATAACGGGGTTCGACGTGGAATGCCTCACCTACATGTACAACGACAAGCCGTTGCAGAAGCATTCGCTGATACAGACCATCAGCCGCACCAACCGGAAATACCCAGGCAAGGAGTATGGGCTGATTGTCGATTATATCGGCATTCGCGACCAGATGATAGAAGCCCGCAAGATGTATGGCGGCGACAACTCCGTCGCGCTGACCAAAGACGACATCGAGCAGGCCACACTCATCTTCCGAGAGCATTTAGAGATACTGAAGACCCTGTTCGTGAATTACGACCTAAAGCCGTTCCTAAACCCAGAGACCGACCCAGCAACAAGATACACGCTGCTGGCCAAGGCCGCGGAGTTCGTCTTCTCGTCGAACGAGAGTTTCACCCCTGTCGGCAAGGACGGCGCGGAGGCCATGGCGGAAAGCGAAATGGCGGTCGATGCGGTAGAGTCCGTCCAGCCGTCAAACACGAGTCTCAACTCCGTCAGCGATGATGGGAAGAAGACCAAGAAGGTATCGTTCAAAACCTATTTCCTACAATACGTGAAGCGGATGCGAAAGGCCTACGACCTCTGCCAGCCTTCGGGCGAACTCGGCGAAGAGGAGTCGGCATTGGCGCAATGCTTCATGGCCATTGCCGGCATGGTGTATAAGATGAACGGGACCGACGCTCCGGATACCGACACCATGAACAGACGGGTGGCGAAGATGGTGGAAGAGGCCTTGAAATACAACAAAGTGGAGAGTATCCTCGAAGAGGGCGAAGAGATGGACATCTTCGGCCCAGAGTTTACGGAAAGGCTTGAAGACATCAAGATGCCAGCCACAAAGTTGGAAATGCTTATCAAACTACTCCGCAAGCAAATAACGGAATATGGCAAGGTAAATCAGGTAGCCTCGAAAAAATTCCAGGAGATGCTGGAAAACACCATCCAGATTTATCACGATAGGCGAAAATTCCTGTCGGAAGAGGAGGCGGGCGAAACCCAGGAAACGACAGCGGAAAGCATCATCAAGAATGCCACCGAGCAGGCCCTGAACATTCTCAAGGCGATGCAGGCCGACAGAGAGAGTTTCCGCAAATTGGGGCTCACCTTCGAGGAAAAGGCTTTCTATGACATCCTTATTCACCTACGGGACACGAACAACTTCGAGTATGGCGAGGATAAGATTGTTGACGGCATCGTCGTCAACGACAAGTGCAAGAGTCTCGCCCGCAAGGTCAGGGAAATCATCGACGCAAAATCCGCCTTTGCCGATTGGCTCAACAACCAGCGGGTTCGCGACGATTTAAAATATAAAATCAAAATCTGCCTTGTCAAGAACGGCTACCCACCGCAATACACTTCCGAAGTGTTCAAAGACGTGATGGAGCAGGTGGAGAATTTCAAGGAAAACGAGGATATTGATTACAGAGATGCCAATCCTATCCCTTCGCCAACGACAAGCGGGCTTTATACGGTTGAAGAGGAATACGAAATATATAAGGTTGCTGACGAGCCATTGCCTTTGAAAGAATAACTTGCGACCAACTGTACGAGAAAGATTGCTTCAAGAGAGATTGGAAGCATTCGGAGCAATACTTGTCGAAGGCCCTAAATGGACAGGTAAGACAACTACGGCTATGCAGCATGCAAAAAGTGTCATCCAGATGTAGGATCCAGATAAGGCAGATGAGTATCTTGAGACAGCGGCTACCATGCCTTCCCTTTTACTAAAAGGAGAGAAACCTCGTCTCATTGACGAGTGGCAAGATGCTCCAAAGATATGGGATGCAGTAAGAATTGCAGTAGATAATTGCGGTGGTCTTCCTGGACAATATATATTAACGGGTAGTAATACGGTTGATAAGACAACGATTCGCCATACTGGCACTGGTCGTATTACACGAATGAAAATGTACCCTATGAGCCTCTGGGAATCAAAAGATTCTTCAGGCAATGTGTCTATCCGTGAATTGTTCTATAATCCTTCTTATGACATAAACGGAGCAACGAGTAAGCTTGATATTCCTAAATTGATTCGTGTGGCATGTCGTGGTGGATGGCCTGTTACTTTACAGATGGATGAGAAGGCAAGCATGATGATTGCAAAAGACTATGTTAACAGTGTATGTGATAATGACATTTCTGCAGTTGATGGCCGACAGAGAAATCCAAAGATTGCTAAGCAATTATTGAAATCGTATGCCAGAAATATCAGCACATTGGCCAAGAAGACAAGCCTTCTTACGGATGTAACAGCATCTGGTGACATTTCACTGTCTATAGACACCTTCGATGACTATGTGGCAGCCCTTGAGAAACTCTTCGTCATACAGGATATTGATGCTTGGTGTCCTGCTATTCGTAGCAAGGCTGCTATACGAAGTACACCTAAGCGATGCTTTACCGATCCTTCGATAGCAGTGGCTGCATTAGGACAAAGTGCCGAGTCTTTGGAGTTACAGCTTAAGACTTTCGGTTTTATCTTTGAGCAAATGTGTGTCAGAGATCTTCGAGCATATACAGCCGATTTTGATAGTCATATATCGTACTATCGTGATAGATATGGACTTGAAGCCGATCTTGTTCTGCATCTTTCGGATGGCCGTTACGCACTTATTGAATGTAAACTTGGCAGTCGCGAGGTTAATGATGGTGCGGCACACCTATTACACCTAAAACGACTAATACAAGAACTTAACGAGGATGAGAAGCAAGTCCCGCTACGTGAGCCCGACCTGCTCATTGTCATGACAGGAGGCAGTATGGCATACACTCGTCCTGACGGGGTTAAGTTTATCCCATTGGCATGTCTGAAAGACTAAGTTATAACGTCATCTACTCAAGGAAACGCTGACGTACGACTCAAGGAAATACTGGGTACGACTACTCATACGTGCCAGAACACGCTTCGTGATGCGGCAGCGTGCTTAGTCGCATACCAGCCTTACTGAACGACCGCCGCAGCGACCGTAGTCGAGCAGTCCGAGGTAATCTCAAGTTGTTGTAGATGTGCAGTCTTATTTAAGCCGTTGCCCCTCCCAGGTATCTTTGAGTTTTCCACCAGGAACGATAGTGGGCTGCTGTAGTTTGCCTTGAAGCGACGACTCGTAGCTGAGCATTTTTGTGACATTGTCAAAAAGTTCTTTGAAAGAGATGTCGCCTACGGTGCGTTTCAATTCTTTGAGAATAAAGTAGGTGAAGAACCCATGGTGCTGGTCGTCGTAGGCAAATGAGGTCTTGTTATATTCGGACGATGAGAATATCAAGATGTCGTTGCGCACGCGGAGCGGCTTGATTTTCTTGGCTGATATCTTGTTGCTGAACAGCGGGTTGCCATTGCGTTGGGTGCCGTTAAAACTTGCGTCAAAGATAAAGGTGATACTCTTGGTAGCTACTTTGTTGAACCAGCCGCAAAGGGTATCAACAGCAATACATTG
Organism: Candidatus Colimorpha onthohippi; assembly: GCA_018064565.1. Classification (GTDB taxonomy): domain Bacteria; phylum Bacteroidota; class Bacteroidia; order Bacteroidales; family P3; genus Colimorpha; species Colimorpha onthohippi. Next base: position 33,302 of record JAGHVA010000052.1, on the reverse strand, counting down.
GCTTAACAGGTTTTTGGTCTCACTTTTGGACAGCTGTATAGGGTCGGTGCCAACAACTCCTTTCTTTCCGTTCAGCGATTTGATTTTCTCGAGGTTGACATCGCAAGGAATCAGGTAGGGCTTGTAGTCGGCATCGGTAGTGCCGTGGCCAGCATAGTAAACGATGATATTGGCTTGCCCATTGAGAGCGGTGTTTACATCTTTAACCCATCGAATGGCATCGTGGCGGACTTGCTCTTTGCTTGCGTTGGGAATCAACTTTACATGTCGTTCTGGAATGCCAAGTGTTTGGAGGCAATACTTGTAAAGGATATTGCCATCGTTGGTGGCAAACGGAACTGATGGCAACGGAGAAGGGTAGTCTTCGTTGGCGATAATCAGTGCGAATGTGTTGAAGTTGCTGTTGGGTTCGACACTCGGGATATTAAAGTCAACGTAATCGTCTTGTGTGAGTTTGTCAATCATCTCTTTGGCTTTCTTGTCGAAATAGCCGTGAACCACAATCTCAATACTGCTGCGGCGGTATTGTCCGCCTTCGAGGTCGTGGTTGATGGTGACAAATTCGTACTGATTGCTCTCGCGCTTGATGGACGGTATGTTGTCTTCGATATACCGCTTTACCGATTGGGTACGGATATATGCAAGTTGTGCGTTGTTGTTGATGCCGTTGGCTTGGTCAACGCTAATACGCACGTTCTCTCCGTTGAATGTTACAGGGCAATAGCGGAAGTCTCCGTATTCGCCGTTGTAAGGTATGTGTGTGATTTCAACTTTGTCGGTTGTGGATTGGATACGTAGCGTAAGCGTTGAGTTGCTTGGGAAAAACTCTTTGCCTGCTCCCTCTACAAAGTTTTTGGTGAGCATACAGATTGCTCTACATGAGTTAGACTGATTCCAATTGTATGTTCCAGAAGGGTAGTCGTCGGTAACTCCTTCAATATGTTTGCAATTGTAAGAGATGCTATACACCAAATTCATTTCGGGAGTCCCATCCTCTTTGACTCCTTCGTCAACGTCCAGCTTTACCTTAACAAAAGTTTCGTCATAAAGCTTTTGGTTGTTGGGCAGATTCACTAAAATCCGTTCCGCTTGTTTGGAAAATTGCTTTTCCTTTTTTTGCAAATCCTGACGCAAATACGCTACAATGTCATCGTGGTATTTGCTGTTTACGGCATTTTCGCTTTCGTTTTGAGCTATTGCGACACATGGAATTATCATAAGAGCCACGAGCATCAGTTTGGCAAAAATGCTTGTTGTTTTGTAACAACCGTTATTTGTTGGCTTACCGGAAACGGAACGCAGTGTATCGCATAGGTATTTTTTCATAATTGTAAGGGTGCTTTAAGATGTATTACGGCTTGCAAAGATACGAAAAAAAAAGAATAATAATTCTTTAAGTGGATAGTTTTTTAGCAGTTGGTTGTTTGGGGAGCGAACTGGTAGTGTTATGAGGTCTCAATTTTTGAGATTGAGAAGGTGAATTTGCGTTGCGTGTGCTTCCTAAAAATGCGGAGTATTGACCAATATAGAATCAAGGTCAAAATGGTTAGCAATGTACTCCATAAATCGCCCCAATAAGGGTTTGTGCAGAAGAATACGATAAGCATCAGCGCAGCGGGTATTATGTAGGCGTATGCCACAGCTGTTGTACCGTTTTTGGGGTTGATGCTCACCATAACGGTGTCGCCTACCTTATAGCGCTCCCAGTCATTGGTCTTGATAGCCATAGTTCGCGATGTGCTCTCGGCAAATCCGCAAGCTCCATGGGCATGGCATTGTGCGCAGGCACTCTCCACGATAATCGCGACACTTACTTGCCAAGGCGCTACTGCAACAACTGTTCCGCTGTGGTTCATCAGTCTGCCGACAGTTATATTCGTGTGATTTCGGAGCTGTTTACCCATCCGTTGTTGCCATCGGCAATACCGATACGGTACCAACTGCCTACCGCCTCATCGATAGTCACTTTAGTGCCTTCGTGCAGTACAAGTCGGTCGGTGCTGTTGGTCTCGGGAGCGCTTTTTACGGTTACGGTGTTTGACGTGACGATAGCGCTGTTGTGTGCATGGAACCGCTGGTTGGATTGAATGGTGCATACGGCTGTAATGATGGCTATGATGGCTGTTAGGCTACAGATACCCAACATGATGCGACGGGTACGAGTTTCGATGCTAAGCATGAAGATGGCGATTGCTGTTCCCAGCAGCAATGCTACTACCAGCATTATCCATAGCCATGTATGAGGGGTAAATGCACCTACCAGTTGGTTCCACCAGCGAGTTAAGAAAAATTGCGGCAAGGGGGTAATCTGGTCTTGTGTGCGGCTATTGGCAAATATCAAGTTGGCACGGGTGTCGCGGTCGGCAGGTTTTAGAAGCAATGCGCGTTCAAAATTTAGGATGGACAGACCTAACTTGTCCATGCGGAAATAGGCGCATCCCAGATTATAATACAACTCGTGTGTATGGTAGCCCTCGTTGATGAGTTGACTATAAAGCGATGCCGCTTGCGAATAGTTGGCGGATTGATAAGCTTTGTCGGCTTGTTGCTTGATGTCGTTCTGACCATTTGTCCACTGGAAAGACATAACCAGCAAAGAGCAACATATAAGTGTCTTGAATATGGATTGCATGGTATTGGTGTTGAATCGTCTGACGGGTGATTATGTTTATATGGCGCTGATTAGCGAGAGTGCCTCATCGTAGGTCTGCTGTTTTCGGCTGGTGCTGTCGCCGGGGGCGAATCGGGCATAGTCAACATTAGCAAGCGTCTGTATTACACTCTCTTGCTTCTCGGCGGGTACTTGGTGGCATGCCATACTCTCGCGTACAGTGTCTGACGACAGCGAGGATAGCGGAATCTTGTAGTGGTCGGCAAGACAGCCCCAGATGGCTTTGTATATCTCTTCGTAAAAACGATTGTCATTGCCATCTGACAAAAATGAAGCTGCCTTTTTTAGGCGTTTGCGAGCCTCGCGGGTGGCACGTTTCTGGCGCATGCCAGCTATATCTTTTAAATCTTCTTGATGTTTGCGTCCGCCAACAACAACGCTAATGGTAGTTACGATGATGGCTGCCAGCGAAATCCAAAACCAGATAGGCGTTGTTTCGTCAAGCTTGCTCCAAGAGCATGCTCCAGTCTTGATATAATTGATGTCATTCCCAATTAGCGATACATTGTTTTTGGATGAACTCATGTTGTGCATCGCATTCGGATCGCCTTTCTCTACTTTGATAGGTATGGCAGGCAGCAGTTGCGATACATATTTGCCTGTTTTGGGGTCGAAATAGGAAAAGTTGAACGCTGGTATCTCATATTCGCCCTCGCTTTGGGGTATGATAATCCATTCGTAGGTGCGGCTGCCACTTATCCCTGCATCAGAATGGGTGATATTGTCTTTTACCTGAGGGTCGTACACCTCAAAGGCACTTGAGAAGTTGATGGATGGCTCGGTAATGAGTACCAAGTTGCCGCTACCTTTGATGGTGAGTTTGTAGGTAATAGCCTCGCCAGCCTTGACTTGTTGTGTGTTGGTCTCTGCCGATGCTTGAAATGATCCGACCGCTCCATTATAGCCTTCAGGAGCATCGGGTAGTGGCTTGACATTGACATTGATGGCGTTACTGGTCAAGTGTTTCTCGACCGCTTGTGCGGGGTTGAAGAACGCATCGTCAAAAAAGTCAAATATTGACCCAGTCCTTCGTCTGGGGCGTTGCACCATAGCCAGCACGTCGAGGTCAATTGGAGCTATGCGAAGCGATCCGTGTTCTTGAGCAAAAAGAGCTCCGCGTCTGATTTCGGCTACCTGATAGCGTTTGCCATCAATAGTTTCCTCGTATTGTTTGATTATTTGATTCTCGCTGAGGTCTTCAGCCCAAAAACCTTTGTTTCCTGGTAATTTGTCTATCTGGTACTGACTGATAGGCACCTGTGTGTAAATCTTGTAGGTTATGATGGCTTGCTCTCCTTGATAGAGGTTATTTTTGCTGATGGAAGCCCGTGCAAAAAGTGTTTTGCTGTCAAGTGAAACAGGCTGTTGTTGCTGTTGTTGCTGAGCGGCTTGCCCGTCGTCCCATGGGTCGCCAAACAAAGCAGCGAAAGGATCTCTGCTGCGCCGCTGCTGTTGTCGGGCTTGTTGCTGTTGCTGTTGTCGGGCTATCTGTTGCGGGTCGGCTTTCTCAACGTGAATGGTAAAGGGTTCGCTTGATAGTTGTTTCCCTTCGGCAGTGCAACTTGCAGATCCTATGGTAAAGGTGCCAGGCTGATCGGCTAATATCAAGTAAGTGAATGTGTTGCTTACGGATTTTGAGACATTCCCGTTGATAATGCTCACACTCGAGCTGCTGCTTTGGTTGGGACCACTCTGAACGGAGAGCCCTTTGAATGAAGGTCCTCGAAAATTGTTTGCGCGCGCATCTACCACAAAATGGACGGTAAATTGTTGCCCCTCATATACATTGGAGGGCGCTTGCACCTGAATGTGCTGAGCCGATAACCTGAATGTAACGGCAAATAGCACTAAAATGATAGAGAGATAATATCGCATTAGAGAGTGAAATTATTATTACTGCTGTTGGCAGTGTGGTCATTACAAATATTTTGTTGGACTTGTGGAATGGTGGTTGAGGGTTTGATTACCAGTCTTTTTCGATGCGTCCTGTCCGAATGGGGGTAGCCTCCTTTTGTTGATCTTTCATCGTTTTCTTCTCGTTGTTGCTCACAGCCTCCAGAAGCCGTTCTGCATCTTTCTTTTGTTGGTCTTGTTTGTTTTGACGGTTCTGCTGATTTTGCTTGTCTTGTTGGTCTTGTTTGTTTTGTTGGTTCTGCTGATTTTGCTTGTCTTGTTGGTCTTGTTTGTTCTGTTGGTCCTGATTATTCTGATTATTCTGATTATTTTGATTATTTTGGTTATTTTGTTGGTTTTGGTTGTTTTGTTGGTCTTGCTGAGCTTGCGCAAGCATTTTCTTTGCGTATGCTAAGTTGTATCGGGTGTCGTTGTTTTTAGGGTCAATCTTTAGTGCCTCTTGATATTCGTTTACAGCTTGCTGGTACTGTTGCATGGCAGCTTGCAAATCCTCTTGGTGCTGACTTAGTCCCCACTGAAGGTGGCTATTGCCTTTGTTGTGGTGAATTTTGGATAAGTCTTTTTTGGGGAGTTCGGGTATTTGCAGTGCTTGACCATAATGTTGAGCAGCCTCCTCGTATTGTTTTTGTCGATAGAGTGTATTGCCTAAATTATAGTGAGCTTTGTAGTATGTGCTGTCGGTAGCCAGGGCTTTGTGATAATTGGTCTGTGCATTGTCGTATTGTGACTTTTTGTAGGCTTTGTTGCCTCCTCGCAGATTGCTCCTCACAGCCTTGTTTTGTGCACACAAAGCAGAACCAATAATAAGAAGCAAAATCAGAATATAATTTTTCATTGCAGTTGTATGATTATGAACGTTTTTAATAATTCGAACTTGCCTGTTGGCAAGGCGGAATTAGAGGGTGTATGCCGAGGCGAGAACACGACTGCCAGCTATTGCTGGCGATTGTACAAAGAATCGCAAGCAGATAATTTTGCTAACCCGCTTGCGATTTGTGGTGTTATCGTTTGATAATCCAATCCCAATTGATTTTGCGGTTGCGGCGAGCGAACAGACTAATCTCAACGATTAGGCATACCAGAGCCGCAGCCAGTGGATATTGGTATTGACTTTCATATTCGGCAAACATCTGCTCACCGTAGCTGTCTTTCTCAAGTTTTTGTATTTCATCTACAATCTCATCAAATCCTGTGTTTACGCTACCTGCCCGGACGTACACTCCCTTGCCTGCATGTGCTATCTGAGAGAGTGTCTGCTCGTCAAGATGTGTTGTAACGATATTTCCATCTGCGTCTTGCTTATAGCCAGTGCGGACACCAGAGGTGTTGTAGTTGGGGATAGGAACACCATCGGCCAATCCCATACCAATGGTACATACCATAACTCCCTCGGCAGCAGCATCGGAAGCAGCCTCGACGGCATCGTCCTCAAAATTTTCGCCATCCGAGATTACCACTATCGAGCGCCCTTTGTTTTTCGCCCATTCGCGGTCAGGATCTCCGTAGCCGAAGGCTGTCATAGCTTTGTTGATAGCATCGCCAATGGCGGTACCTTGTGTGCTGATTAGGTTGCAGTCTATCTGGTCCAAAAACAGCCGCAAAGCGCTGTAATCGTTGGTAAGAGGCATCTGGATGAAGCTGCTCCCAGCAAAAACAACGAGCGCTACGCGGTCGCCAGTCATCTGGTTCATCAGTGTGGTTACCACACGTTTGCCGCGCTCTAACCGATTGGGCTGCAGGTCTTCAGCCATCATGCTATTTGATATATCCAGACAAATTGCGATGTCGCTTCCTTGTCGCTCTCCTTTTACCATCTTGCTGCCCATCTGGGGATTTGCGATAGCGATGATAATACATGCTAAGGCAACCAATGCCAATATCAATTTTAGCAGTGGGCGCCAAGATGAGGCATCGGGGATAAGCCGGCCGAACATGCTGCCATCAGCAAACCGTAGCAACTGTTGTCGTTTGGCATGCTGCAGCCATAACCATGTGGCAAGCAGAACCGGGATTATAAGTAACAGCCATAGCAGCTGTGGATATTGAAAATGAAGCATGGGTGCGTCTTTTTATTGGTAGAATTATTTTTTTTGGTGGGTGCTACGCAATTGCTACGTAATACATACCTTGAATCACATCTTGAAATATACCACACTCAATAGTAGTTCAAGAAGAAGTGCTGCGGCGGCTATCAGCAGGCATGGTAGGTATTCGTCTTTGGTTTGGGCATATTGAGTTACATCCACTTTACTTTTTTCCATTTTGTCTATTTGATTGAAGATCTCTTTTAGAGACTTCTTGCCAGTGGCTCGAAAATACTGACCATCGGGAGTTTGTGTTGCCATTTGAGTAAGCAGGTTTTCATCGATTTCGACGGGGATGTTCTGGTAGATGGTTCGGCCGAATTGGTCGTGAAAAGGATAAGGGGCAGACCCCCGTTTCCCTACGCCTATAGTGTAAAGCCGTATGCCATAAAGAGCTGCTATCTCAGCCGCATTTTGAGGATCTACCGATCCTTGGTTGTTCATGCCATCGGTCAATAGGATGATGACCTTGCTTTTGGCCTCGCTATTTTTAATGCGGTTGATGGCTGTGGCTAACCCGTCACCGATGGCGGTGCCATCTTTGAGCATGCCGCTTTTCAGTTTGCCTAACTGTTGCAGCAACACGTGATGGTCGATGGTGAGGGGTACTTGTGTGAATGCTTCGGCTGAGAATACAACCAGTCCCATGCGGTCGGAGTTGCGTCCCTCGATGAAGTCAGCGGCGATTTTTTTGGCGGCTTCCAGCCGATTGGGGCTGAAGTCCTCGGCAAGCATACTGCCGCTTACGTCCATCGCAATTACGATGTCGATACCCTCTACTCGCATCTCCTGTTTGCTCAACTTGCTTTGAGGCCTTGCCAAGGCAATCACGATAGCGGCCACTGCAATACACCGCAGGATGTAAGGCAACGGCATGAGTCGCTGCCGCAATGTCTTGTATTGACTATCAAATAGAGCCAACGTAGATGACTGAAGGGCTGGATGCTGCTTCCGATAGCGTAGCCAATACCAAACTACCATAATTGGTACTATCAGCAAAAACCATAATACCCAAGGATGTGCGAATGTAAGAGACATCAGTTATGTTTGTTTTTTCAAAAACAGCTGTTGTGTGCTGAATTATTCTAATAAGAGGTGATTATGACCTCCATTTGGAACCTGCCTGTCAGCAGGCAAGTCGTTTTTTCTCGCCTCGGCATACAAACAAATTTGTCTGCTCTCGGCTTATCGAAACCATTTTATTCCTGTTCGGTTAAACATTATTATCGACCGAGGTGTTACTGTCTTTGCTCAGTAGGTTGACCCATTCCACTGCATCACTCATTGACTTATCGTGCTCGTAAGGTAGAGGCTCGCTCTTGGCAAATTTGACCATGTCGGCTGTCTGCAGAATGCGTTGTAGTAATGCTGTGGTGTTGCTGTCGCCAACATGGGCATCAGCGATGGCGTCCAGCGTTTGGTCGGTAGTCATCTCCGATGATTGAATCTGAAACTCATCTGCCAGATATTGTCGTAGTATATCGGTCAACTCTGTATGATACTCCTTTGTTTTGCCTTGTTGCCATAACTGTCGCAACCGCAACGCCTCCAATGCGTTGAGCGCTTGGACATGTGGTGGCAATGGTGGGGCTTTGGGTAGTTGGATAATAGGTTGCTTATTCCGGATACGTCGCAATACATAAATGGCGGCGACAACCAGCACTATGATGCCAATTCCAAGCAGTATCCAACGGAATATCTCCCAAAAAGTATAGGGTTCGTTCATTATATCGGCGATGTCCATAATTGCTGCGGTGGTGTCAACATTTGGTACGTCCCGAACCATCAGCAATACAGAATCTTGCTCGGTGATGTGTAACCAATGGCTGCCTGTGTCGAAACTGGTGAGAGCAGTGCGCTGCACAATCTCCTGTTTGCCAGACGTTTCCACTGTGTCAAACCATTGCCCAACAGCTACAATACCATTGTTTGTCAACTGGTCGGCACTTGGGTACACCTGTGTGTGGCTGATGGTCAGTGTGGTTTGGTCACCCATCAGGATACTGGCACTATCCAAAGCATAACGCATCTGGGCTTGACTAATTGAGCCAAATGCCATACAGATGCTGAACAAAAACAATAAACGTTGCATGGAGAATAATAAAGGATTTTAGGATCTATGTTGCGATAGCTGCTGGCTAACTCCGCATCTTAAACAACCCCATGAGTGGTTTTACGAAATCCTCTCCAGTAAAAATATCGGTATGGTCAATGCCATACTTTGACAGAAGGTTGTTTAGGAGGGTCGCATGTTGGCTGTATGCTTCGGCATAGTGCTGCCGAACCAATCGGCTACCAGTATCAACCAGCATAGTTTGTCCGCTTTCGGGGTCGTAGAATTTAGTCAGTCCGATATCAGGTAGCATGCGTTCTCGCTGGTCAACCACATGAAGCACAGCCAAATCGTGTTTTTTTGCGGCAATTTTCAGCGCATCGGCGTAGTTGTTGTCGTAGAAATCGCTTAGCAGAAATGCCGTACACCGCTTGCGTATCACGTTGGTAAAATAGCGTAGTGCCTCGCTGATATCAGTCCCACGTCCGATGGGTTCATAGGTGATTAACTCACGGATGATGCGTAGAATATGGCTGCTGCCTTTTTTGGGCGGAATAAATTTCTCTATCTGATTGCTGAAGAGAATGAGGCCTACTTTGTCGTTGTTAGAGATGGCGCTGAATGCCAAGGTAGCTGCTACCTCTGCTATCAATTCCTCTTTGAATTGGTGATGCGTTCCAAATCGGTTGCTACCACTTACATCGACCAGCAACATCACAGTGAGTTCACGCTCCTCTTCAAAAATTTTGACGTAAGGGTGATTGAGACGTGCGGTTACATTCCAATCGATGTTGCGTATATCGTCGCCGTACTGATATTCGCGCACCTCGCTGAATGCCATGCCACGCCCCTTATAAGCACTGTGATATTCACCAGAAAAAAGTTGTCGGGATAGCCCTCGTGCTTTAATCTCTATCTTTTTTACCTTTTTTAGAATATCGTTGTCCAAGGCAAGTACAATTTATTCGGTTGTATTTCAAAAAAACGTCAAAAGTCTTTTATCTCTCCCCTTTATGCCGATAGGTACAAACTATACCAATCAGGGAACTTCAACCTTATTCAAAATCTCGTTTACAACCTCTTCGCTGGTAATATTTTCGGCTTCTGCCTCATAGGTCAGCCCCACACGGTGGCGCAACACATCCATGGCAATAGCGCGTACATCTTCGGGTATCACATATCCCCGACGTTTCATAAACGCATACGATTTGGCAGCCAAGGCCAAGTTGATACTGCCACGGGGTGATGCTCCATAACTGATTAGCCCCTGCAATTTGTCCAATCCGTATTGACTGGGGAACCGCGTTGCGAAAATAATGTCGGTGATATAACTCTCTATCTTCTCATCCATATACACATCCTTTACTACCATGCGGGCTTTCATGATGTCTTCAGGTTTCAAGATGGCTTGTTGACGGATGTGCTCTCCAGCAATCTGCTGGTGCAAGATAATCTGTTCTTCCTCTTTCTTTGGGTAACTGATAACCACTTTCAGCATGAAACGATCTACTTGAGCCTCTGGCAATGGGTAGGTTCCCTCCTGCTCAATGGGGTTCTGGGTTGCCATTACCAAAAATGGCTCGTCCAGTTTGAAGGTCTCATCTCCGATGGTAACTTGACGTTCCTGCATAGCCTCCAGCAATGCACTCTGTACCTTGGCGGGCGCACGGTTAATCTCATCGGCCAAAACGAAATTAGAGAAAATAGGACCTTTTTTTACATTGAACGACTCGTTCTTCTGACTATAAATCATCGTACCCAATAGGTCGGCAGGCAACAAGTCGGGAGTGAACTGAATACGGCTGAACTTGGCGTCAATGGCCTTTGCAAGCGTGGTGATGGTAAGTGTCTTTGCTAACCCTGGTACGCCTTCCAGCAAGATATGACCATTGCTAAGCATTCCGATGAGCAGACTCTCTATCATGTGCTTTTGACCAACAATGTTTTTGCGCAGCTCCATCGTAAGGGCATCCACAAAAGCGCTTTCGCGACCTATGCGTTCGTTAAGCTCTTGAATATTGACAGGTTCGTTCATTGTTAAGAAGTGTTTATTTTGTGATATTCTGTTTAACAATGTGAGAATAACGATGTTTGTCAAAAAAATATTTTTTTTGCAAGTACTTTTTTAGTTTTTTTTGATTTTTTGGAGTGCTTTCGATAATCCGAGTGCCGACAAGCTTGCTTGTATGCCGAGGCGAGAAAGCAGACTTGCCTTCTGGCAGGCAGATCCCAAAAGGAGTCCATGAGTACCGCCTAAAAATAATTCAACGAATAACGACTATTTTGAAAAAAAACGAACGACTCCTTTTTTTTATTGCTTTTTGTTTTGCTCCCACGATTAAAAAATAGCTCCAATTCAAAAAATAATTGTATCTTTGCTAATTGTTTTATTATTTGCAAACGGATTATTTAATTAACAATAAATATTTTATGAAAAGCAACCGAGTATTATTTGGCTTGTTTGCAGCTGTTTTGGCGCTGTCATCAGGTGCTGTAATGGCGCAACGTATCTCTTCTTCGAAGTTGGTCGAGATAGGCCCCGATAACATCGGTGGTCGTATTACCTCACTGATTGTTGACCAACGGGATCCTTCCCACAACACCGTTTTTGCTGGTTCTGCTCATGGTGGTCTTTATGTTCGGTCCAATAGCTCCGATTATGCGGAGTTCCCCGATGTGTGGAATTATATCCCGACTGCAGATGATCCTACTTCAAATGAGTATCTTCCTATCAGTTGTATGGTGCAAGGAAGCGACAATACTATATATATAGGTACGGGCGAGGGCTCATTCCAAAGAGGCTCTCGTTTTTCGGCAATGGCATCTCGTGGAAGAGGTCTTTACTTGTTTAATCCTGATACCAAGAAATTCAAATGTATAGAGAAAACAATTCCTGCGAACATGGATGATACTTGGTCGTCAATCAACAAGTTGGCTGTAGTCCAGGATGGTGGTACAACGTATGTCTTTGCTGCTACTCATAAGGGTCTTTATCGTTTTGATATCACGAAAGAGGAGGATTGGACAAAAGATCCGATTTTGATTGCCGCTGGTAGTGTTGAGATTTTTGATATAGCTGTCAACAAGGAGCATAGTCTGCTGTATTTTGCTGCTGCAGACTCTATCTATAAGTTGTCCTCGTTCTCGAGCAAGAAAGTTGTTAATATCACTGCTAACAACACGCCATCATCTGCCACGTTTACATCGGCATCAAGGATTTATCTTAAGACTTCTGTCGAAAATCCTGATTATCTCTATGCGATGGTAATCAATAGTTCGGGGGCTTTTGGTGGGTTATATCTCACAACCAACCAGTCGGAGTGGAAAAATATTACGACTGCTACAGTTTTGCCATTCAACTATAATAAGGGTACCACATGTGGTGCTATCTGTGTAGATGAGAATTATGCTGGTTCAGTTTATATTGGAGGCTCTTCGATTTACAAAGGTGTGAAATATGATGGTTTCCAATGGACAAAGAGTTCGTTGAATGAGCATGAGTTAGGTGCTACCAACTACATGGGCAATGTGTATTGCAGTTCCTCTTTCATCCATTCGGGTGTCAACGACATTGTGCAGACTAAGGCTACAGACGAAGATGGTAATGTATCGGACGTGTTTTATGTGGCTACTAACGGAGGTGTGTATATGACCGATGATGGCTTTGCTACTATCCAGAATATCAATCGTGGACTCAATAACTTGGAGGTTAATGGTCTTGCGGTGGCTACAGACGGGTCCGTCTTGGCTGGTGCATACAACAATGCCAATGTATTTATCGAGAGTCGCGACAATCATTATTTCTCATCGGTTCCGCAGGGGACAGGCGTCCGCGAGCAGGTATGGTATGATCGTAATGGGTCAGGTATGAACCATCGCGGCAACGTGATTTTTGAGGGGAATGGCGGTCAGGTTGCAATCTCTCGTTTTCAGCAGTATGCGCCTCTTTCACGCCGTACATTGTATGTCAGTGCCAATAACGGATCGTATGGTCGTGGATATGCTGATTATTTAGACTATACTAATACGCAGACATGGACTACAGGGCTCTCATTTGTGGGCGGCGACCTCTCTGCGGGCAACGAAGTGGCTCAGATGCAACTTTGGGAAACCGATGCAGCCAGAAATGTATCGTCGATATCGCATTTGGTAGATACCAATGATGTTGTGTATCGGAGAGGTGTAGGCAAGATTCGTGTTGGTCTTTATGGTTCCAATATGGAAAATTCTTGCAACGGTGTCCTGAAAGCAGGCGACACAATTTTGGTTCCGAATGTTGCTACAGCATCATATCCTATCACTCATGTCTTTACAGAACGGCAGATAATAGAGGAGGGTACCAGAATCAAGGTAGATAATCCTATCCAAAGTCATCTTTATATCTTGGGTCGTCATACAGACGGTAGTAGTAATATGACCTACGACAAAATCAATATGACTTGGATGCCGTCAGATTTTACAAAGGTATATGAACCTGCAGAAGGTGCAGCCAAGTCGGATGCTGACTATGAGAAAGATGTTACTTGGGGCGAGGTTTACTCTATTAATCGGACGATATGGCCTAACCGTACCATTACCACTTTTGCAGTGTCAGAGGATGGAGATGTCTTGTTGGCGGTAGTTGCGAATACCAAAAACGACTCGTGTTTCATTGCCCGTGTTAAGGGTATGAGGTCATTGGTGGATTATAGTCTGGGTGTTAGAGACATCGCAACGCAGCTTACCCACAAGGATGGTAATGGATTGGTGAATATTACGCTTAAGTGTGATACGTTGAAATACAATTCTGACATCTGGTTGCCACGTCATGTCTCATCCATAACCATGGATCAGAGAGGGGGTCGCGACCGTGCCATCTTGACTTTTGAAGGTTATGGTAAGAATTTTGATAATGTGATGATTGTTAATGATGTTACAAAGCCTTCTTACGCTTTTGTAGATGGTTCTCTATCGTATAGAAGCCTCAAGTATGGCAAGGTGCCTACTTATTGTGCCATGGTTGAGATGACCACGGGCGATGTGTTTTTGGGCACTGAAGAGGGATTGTTCCGTGCTACGGCTTCGAGTGTATCGATGGGTCGTCCTAATTGGGAAACTGTTGGTGAGTTTCAGGGTGTCCCAGTTACATGTCTCACTCAGCAGAAGTTTGACATGGAGCTGAAACGCATGGAGGTTCATTCGGCTATCAATACTGACAATTACGTCTTCCCACGTACAAAATATCCTGGAGCCATTTATATCGGAACTTATGGCGCAGGCATCTGGATGGATTCGTCTTATGTTACGCGTCATGAGAACGAGGTTGTAGATGATATTGATTATGTGGGCATTGCACCTGTTTTGAGCAGCAAGGGTCAGAATAGTGTGAAGATTTATCCTAACCCTGCGGTTGCAGCTGCAACGAGTACTTTGCAACTCAATGTACTTAATGGTGGTACTGCTGAGGTCAAGGTTTATGATTTGCGCGGTAGGATGGTCGAGAATGTTGCCTTGGGTGTCTTGACGAATGGCACTTATCGGGTGTCGTTGGACAATGCCAAGATAGGACGTGGTATGTATTTGGTTAATGTTGTCATTGGCAACGAGGTAGCGACTGCGAAATTTGTTGTGCGTTAATCGTTCTATTGCATAGCGATGTTTTCTCGTCTCGACATACAAGCAATCTTGTCGGCGAGGCGAGAAAACGATTGTTGAATAATTCAAAGAGGTACTTGTCGCCACGTAGATGTGATGAGTGCCTCTTTTTTATAATACTTTAATGCTATATATTATATGAATAAGAATTTAGTGGCAGAGTTACAGTGGCGTGGTATGATTCATACAATGATGCCTGGTACCGAGGAGCAGTTGTCCAGTCATCTAACAACCGCTTATGTGGGCATTGACCCCACTGCGGACTCTTTGCATATTGGACATCTGGTCTCAATAATGCTTCTTAAGCATCTACAGATGGCAGGGCATAAGCCGTTGGCTTTGGTTGGTGGCGCTACTGGTATGATAGGCGACCCATCGTTCAAAGCAGCTGAGCGTAAGTTGCTCACTGTTGAGGAGGTGCAGCATAATGTGGATTGTATTCGTCGGCAGTTGTCTAAATTTTTGGATTTTGACAACCCAGTCAATGGTGCCGAGATAGTCAACAATTATGATTGGATGAAAGATTATCTTTTTTTGGACTTTATTCGCGATGTAGGTAAGCATATCACCGTCAATTATATGATGGCAAAAGACTCCGTGCAGAAGCGTATGGAAACGGGAATTTCGTTTACCGAATTCAGTTATCAATTGTTACAAGGTTATGACTTCTTAACGCTTTATCGCACCAAAGGATGCCGTTTGCAGATGGGTGGTTCAGACCAGTGGGGAAATATCACAACGGGTACTGAGCTTATACGTCGTATGGAAGGTGGAGAGGCATTTGCCTTGACTTGTCCGTTGATAACAAAAGCCGATGGTACCAAATTTGGTAAGACAGAGGGTGGTAATGTCTGGTTGGATCCTACCAAGACCAGTCCGTATAAGTTTTATCAGTTTTGGCTAAATTGTTCGGATGAGGATACTGCTAAATACATACGAATTTTTACGTTGCTTGGCAAGGAGGAGATAGAGTCGTTGGAGCAGGAGCATGCGCAGTCGCCCGAACGTAGGGTATTGCAGAAAGCATTGGCAAAGGATATTACATGCCGTGTGCATAGCGAGAAAGATTATCTCTCAGCGGTTGCAGCCAGCGAGTTGCTGTTTGGCAAGGGCACAACGGAGCAGTTGAATCAATTGGATAAAGCCACATTGCTCAGTGTGTTTGAAGGCGTCCCTCAGTATTCGGTCAGTAGAAGTCTGTTTAAGGAGGGTATTTCAATAATCGATTTAGCAGCTTCGGCAACTCAGATGTTCGCTTCAAAGGGCGAGATACGAAGAGAGTTGAAACAGAACGCTATCTCTGTCAATAAGGTTAAGGTTGGAGAGGATTATCGCATGTCGGAGTCAGATATACTTTCGTGTGGATCTGTGTTGGTGCAGAAGGGTAAGAAAAACTATTATTTAGTAAATGTGGAGGATTAGTTATGAATAATGTCTTTCTTCGTTTTATGCGGGTCATGGGTCGTTGTCGGTGTCAGTCAAAGGTGTTTATGTCTCTTGTTGCAGGAGTGATATTATGTGCGTTGTTGTGTGGTTGTGGTAGGGAAGCTGCGGTCAGGCGTGTGGCTCAAGGGTATCTTGACGCAGTCAGCAACTATAAGATTTCGGAGGCCAAGCCGTATGTTACGCCAGAGATGTGTGAGCATACACTCTATATGGATAGTATATTGGTTTCATTGATGACTGATTCTGCAATTTCGGCGGCTATACCTGCCAAGGTGGTCATAGAAAAAGTGGTGTTTGATAACGATACGGTAGCTACTGTGCATTTTCATAAGACTTCGCCCAATTCGGACGACCATGCTACGCTACCTATGCTCTGTCGTGATGGCAAGTGGTGGGTGCATCAAATAGTGAATTTCCCACCCATTTTGGAAGCTCTTGTCAAGGGAACGCAGGGTGGGCAAGATGCGCATACGAACGATACTGTTCAGTGTCGTTGACATAATGTTTTTACAAGAGATGGTGATTGATTCCCCATGGTGCGGATGGAACCGATGAAGGAGAGCCAAAGCATACATAAGGCATAGTCTTAAATTATTTTCATTGTCAATTAATAGCAGTTTGTGTGTTATGAAAAAAATATGGATATTCAGTTTGATGATGTCAGCTGTGGTGTTGTTGGCTGCTCCAGTGGATAGCAGTAGAGCTTATCGAGTGGCACAGATGTTTTGGAAACAACTGGGCAGTGAGTCGGTAGCTCAGTTGGTTGACATATCTGGCAGCACGGGTTATACTACTTTCTATATTTACAGCGCAGGCAACGGTTTTGTGATTGTGTCAGGCAACGATGCTGTTCAGCCCATTCTCGCTTACTCCAAGTCCAATCCGTTTAGTATCACCGATGCATCGCCCGCTTTGCGTGAGTGGTTGGATAGTTATGACATGCAATTGCAGGAGGTGGAGAAAATGGGATTGGAGCCATCTGACCAAGTTGCAGATGCGTGGCATCGGTTAGCAAATGGTATGGGCTCTCGACCAACTAAAGGTGCGGTGGTTATAGAACCATTGCTAACCACACAATGGTCGCAGGATGCTGATTATAACAAGCTGTGTCCGTGGGATGAGTCGGAACGCAAACATTGTCCAGTAGGGTGTGTAGCCACTGCCATGGCGCAGATTATGGCCTATTGGGCATATCCAGAGCATGGTACGGGTAGTTACTGCTATCGGTCTAACTATGGGATGGAGTGCGCTGATTTTGAAAATACCTATTATAATTGGGCTATCATGCCTTCGCAGTTGTCATCTGCTTCAAGTGATGAGGCTGTTCATGCCGTGGCTTTGTTGAATTACCATTGTGGGGTATCGGTCGATATGGGTTATGGACCCTCTGGAAGTGGTGCGTTTATTACGAGCACTTCAACTACTCCAAGTTATGTCTTTCCCAGGCATTTTGGTTATCCAGCCAATTATCAGGATCAGGTGTTGCTGATTTCGCGCAATAGTTACTCCTCTGATGATGATTGGTATTGGAGGCTGATTCCAGAATTACAGGCGGGGCGGCCCCTCTTTTATTCAGGCGGAGTTCATGCTTTTGTGTGCGATGGTGTTGACTCTAATAGTATGTTTCATTTCAACTGGGGTTGGGGTGGTGTTTGTGATGGCTATTATGCTATGGGTCATCTGACTCCAGGTGCAGGTGGGACTGGTGCAGGCAATGGTGATTTCAGCAATGGCAATTTAGCTTTGGTGGGTTTGGAACCTCCGTTTGGTTTAAGGGTCTTGCATTCTCAGTTTGAGTTTGGCATGTCGGGAGGTAGCGCATCTACCTACGTATATCCATCTCATGGAGGGCTTGATTGGACGGTAAAGACCACCGCTGACTGGATTCATGTAACACCATCGGTTTCAGACATACATGTTGGCCGAGTGCCAATCACGATAAGTGTAGATACCTGTTTTGATGGTGTTAGCAGAGATGCGATATTGACTATCTCTCAAGGCGATGAAGAGCGGACAATTCGTATATGGCAACGTTCGTGTGATGTTATCACTCAGTTTCCATTGGTAGAAGATTTTAGCGGTTATGCTACCGAGTGTTGGCAATGGTCTGCCTCTGACACAGTGTTTGATAAAAATTTTGGTATTCACGATGCGAACTTGGAAAATAGTTATATCTACCGGGGTAATCGGTCGTTTTGGTTTACAAGCAGGGGGTCGGGTCATGAGTGTACGCAATATCTGGTTAGCCCTGAATTGCAGTTGGACAACCCGATGCAGGTGTCGTTTCAGTATTGTCGCAGGGGGTCGGTCGAAACCCATTTTGATGTATATTATTCGGTTACCGACAACGATGTGTCGAGTTTTGTCTATAAGATAGGCGAGGGGACTACGACAAAGCAGGGGTGGTCTTCGTTTAAGGGCTATCTGCCGTCAGAAGCCAAGTATGTGATGATTTCGGCTCCTGCGTCAACCGCTTCTACCACGTTGTTTGGTTTGGTGATAGACCATGTGGTTATCGAAGAGGATACCATGCGCTGTGCGGACTATTCTCATTTCCCCGTTTCAGAGAATTTTGAACAGGGTAGAACCTGCTGGACGTATAGGAGCAACAACGAAAAAAACTGGGATAGTTTGGGTATCGTCTCAAGTAGTGTTGCCAATTCTGGCAATTTTGTATTTCAGTTTAGCAGTCAGACTTCTTTAGGTGGTTCAGCTCTCGACAGCAGTTATTGGCAGTATCTGGTCTCTCCACAACTGAATTTGAATGGGGCGGTTACGCTCTCGTTTAACTATGCTTTAGGAGGAAAGCAGATAGAGAGGTTTAAGGTATTGTATTCTACTACAGGCAACGAAAACAGTGATTTTGTGTATGAGTTGACCAACGTGGAGATTACCCGATCCAAATGGAAGTTGTGTGAACTTCAGTTGCCACCGCAGGCTCGTTATGTAGCCATAGTATATCAATCGGTCAAGAAAGAGAAATTGTTGATAGACGATATTAGCATAGCATACAATCAGTCTATTGATGATATTAGGGATGTAGTTTCGTTCAAGGCGTATGTAAGTGGACGTACGCTGACTATCCATGATGCGCAGTGTCCTGTATCAGTATATGATGTCAAAGGCTGTTTGATTGCTTCGCTACCTACAACTACATCGTATTGTCGTTTTGTGTTGCCAACGGCTGGTTTATATATGGTGAAATCAGGTACGCAGGTAACAAAAGTTGTTGCTTATTAGTCATTGCTTATGATTCTGAAATCCGAATTATCGGAGCAGGTAGTTGTGGTAATGTATTGATTTTAATCTCTTATCCTATTCAATGTTGTCAAATTTATGTATTATTTGATAATAACAATTTTGGGGGATTATATGAAGCGAATTATGAAATTGTTTATATTGGTAGTACTGATGTCTTTATCTGTTGTGGCGAGTGCGTTGCCTATTGATTCAACAACAGCGCGTTGTGTGGCAGTAAACTTTTGGAAGCATCACACGTTGCACGACAAGGATACGCTCAATTGGATGGAAGTATCAGGGCAGTTGGGAGTTCGCAATATGTATGTATATCAATCTCAAGGAGGATTTGTAGTGGTGGCAGCCAATAGTGTGTCAATACCGATTCTTGGATATGGCTTTGATTCAAGTCCAGATTTCAGTAATATTCCAGAGCCGTTTTTGGCGTGGCTTGACGACTATGCGTTTGAAATAGACTGGGCTATACAACAATCGTATGAACCATCGATTGAGACGCAGCGAGAGTGGAAATCGTTGATAGAGGGGGTAGGAGTGCGCCATGCTTCTAAAGGTGATATACCGCCACTTCTGCGAACGCAATGGGGGCAGTCGCCATATTACAATGCATTATGTCCGTACGATTATAATTCTTCTCAGTATTGTGTAACTGGTTGTGTGGCAACTGCAATGGCGCAGATTATGAATTATTGGAAATGGCCAGTCAAAGGCACTGGTCGGCATAGTTATATGAGTGAGTATGGTGAGTTGTATGTTTGTTTTGATTCTGCTTATTATCAGTGGGATTTGATGCCATCGGAGATAGATTACTATAGTTCAAATGCTGCAATCAACGCCGTTGCGACTTTAATGTACCACTGTGGAGTGGCACTCAATATGTCGTATAGGACCTCATCGGAAGGGGGCAGTTCGGCATACACTTGTGATGCCCCCGACAATATGCCTTTGGCGAGAGATGTATTTTCTATGTATTTTGGCTATAAGCCTATCAAGGAATGTGCCATTCGTAGCAGGTATAATGATGCAGAATGGAGTAGTTTGATGCGTAAAGAATTGGAGTCGGGGCGCCCTATAATGTATAGTGGGTCAGACGGAACCAGTGGGCATGCTTTTATTTTGGATGGCATAGATGCAACGGGACGATTTCATATCAATTGGGGATGGAGAGGTAGTTATGATGGCTATTTCTCGTTGCAGGCTTTGAATCCTGGCGGAGGTGGTGATGGTGCCAATCAGTCGGGAAATTATATGCGCAGTAATAGTGCTATCATGGGTATTCAGCCCAAGGGTGTGATGAGTTGCAACCCATCGCAATTGACATTTGACAATGTTGGAGGTTCTTTTTCTGCCGTAATTGCATCGGACATCCGAGAGCAAACGCCATGGCGTGTAACTACTGATGCAGATTGGGTTACAGTTACGCCTGCGCAAGGAGTTATAGGGAAAGACACTATGGAGGTTGAAATTTTTGTTGCACCACAAGTGAATGATACCGTGATAATATGTGATACTTCGGAGGCAGAGCAGTGTGATACTACGATAACAATTGCATCGCCTCGCTCTGCGAATGTGTATATCTCGCAAGGCAAGATAAATAGCAAGATCTTGGTTAGCCAGGGCGAATGTTCTGTAGTGGATTCGTTTCCGATGGAAGAGCACTTTGAGAGCGATTTGGCTTGCTGGAATGTGATTGGGCTGGATGATATGAATACCGATTATTTGGGTGTTCAAAACGATGTCGGGATTGCATTTGATAGTCTGCATTTCTTCGGGTTTAGCAGTATGAATAACGCAGGGTCCTATGGGCAGTATCTTATCTCACCGCGGTTGTCGTTGCCTTGGGGAGGCGTTCTGGATTTCAGATATCGCAGGCTGTTCAGTTATACGGAGAGTTTTATGGTATTGGTATCAAAAACTGATGGTCAGTTGCAGAGTTTTACCGATACATTGGCGAGTATTTCGATAGGGTCGTCAGGATGGAAGTCCCGGAGAATTCAGTTGCCTGCAGGTGCGCAGTATCTGGCATTCTTATACAATTCGAATCATCAGCGCAGGATGGCTATAGATGCAGTTTCGATAGCGGCTAATCCAGCGCCAGAACCGCAAGGAATAGCAACAGTTACTCGCAAATCATCGGTTCGGGTGATGGTTCACAATCGTCATATTCGGTTGTCGGATTGCGACAACAAGCCAGTGCAGTTGTACGATATGCAAGGACGTATCCATTATGCGACGTCCCATTATGTGGAGGGGCAATCAATATCGATTCCTATCACAGGTGTCTATTTGCTGAGAGTAGGTGACGATGCCGCTGTCAAAGTGGTTGTATTTGATTAAAAGGCAGCGGGTATAGGTCGTTCTGTTTTTACAGAGAATGGCTGCTAAAGCACAAGAAAATTCGGTTGTTATGTTTACACATCTTCATGTTCACTCGCATTATTCTATCCTTGACGGCATGTCGAAGGTGTCTGATTTGATCAAGAAGTGTAAAAAAAACGGCATGTATGCCATGGCATTGACAGATCATGGCAATATGTTTGGTATCAAGGATTTGATAGACACGTCGAATAAAGAAAATGGCAAGGTAAAAGATGCAATCAAGGCGCAGCAACTTATCTTGGACAACGATGGGTCAACCGCCGAAGAGAAGCAGGAGGCGACATATCAGATAGAGCAGCTCAAAGCGCAGATATTCAAGCCGATTATAGGAATTGAAGCCTATTGTGCCCGGCGCACGTTGTACGATAAAGATAAAGATTTTAAGGAGTTAGATCCAGAGACGGGCAGAGAACGTGTGGTTGACGCCAGTGGTTATCACCTGATATTATTGGCAAAAAACAAAGAGGGATATAAGAATCTTTGCAAACTCAGTTCGATAGCCTACACTGATGGTTACTATCATAAGCCGAGGATAGACCGTAACGTGTTGGAGCAGTATCATGAAGGGTTGATAGTCTGTTCGGCATGTCTTGGTGGGGAGTTGCCTCAAAAAATCATGCACGGTGATATGGCATTGGTTGAGGAGGCGGTGCAGTGGTACAAGCGAGTGTTTGGCGATGATTATTATATCGAGTTGCAACGTCATAAGACCGACAAGCCTGGGGGTGCAACCGATGTGTATGAACGTCAGGAGCGCGTAAATCCGATATTGATTGATTTGGCGCGCAAATATGGCATCAAAATAGTGGCTACCAATGATGTCCATTTTGTGGAGGAGGAGCATGGCGAGGCTCATGATCATCTTATCTGCATCAGCACGCAGGTCAAGGTGGCAGACGAGAAGCGCCTTCATTATACCAAGCAAGAGTGGCTCAAGACACCGCAAGAGATGGAGTCTATATTTGCCGATTTGCCTGAGGCGTTGGCTAATACGCAGGAGATAGTCGACAAGGTGTCGGTGTATAGTATCGACAGCGACCCTATCATGCCTATGTTCCCTATCCCAGAGAGTTTTGGCTCAGAAGAGGAATATCGCAATCGCATTACTGAGCAGGAGCTTTTTGATGAGTTTACTCGCAACGAGAAAGGCGAGGTGGTGTTGACGCAGGAGAAAGCGGAGGCAAAAATCAAGAAGTTAGGTGGATACGATAAGTTGTATCGAATAAAATTTGAAGCCGACTATCTTAATAAGTTGGTGTGGGATGGAGCACACAGACGTTACGGAGAGGAGTTGACAGAAGAGCAGAAGGATCGGATTGTGTTTGAGTTGCACACCATCAAGACGATGGGTTTTCCTGGATATTTCTTAATAGTGCAAGATTATATCAGAGGCGCACGTGAAGAGTTGGGAGTAAGTGTGGGACCTGGGCGTGGGTCGGCGGCGGGCAGTGTGGTAGCTTATTGTTTGTGGATTACTGATGTTGACCCGTTGAAATATGACTTGCTGTTTGAGCGTTTTTTGAATCCCGATCGTATCTCATTGCCTGATATAGATGTTGACTTTGACGATGCAGGCCGTGGGCGTGTGTTGGATTGGGTAACGCAAAAATATGGCAAGGAGAAAGTGGCGCATATAATCACCTATGGAACTATGGCGACGAAGAGTTCCATAGCGGATGTGGGGCGTGTGGAGGATATCCCACTCGAAACCGTGTCAAGACTCAAGAGTTATGTGCCAGAGAAAAGTTTTGATGAGAAAATCAAAGATGAGAACGGAAAGTCGCCAAAGGTGACACTCAAAAACTGTTATAAGTACCTGCCTGAGTTTCAAAGTATATTTGCAAGTAGCAGTCAGAGTGATGTTGAAATTCAGTCTCTTTTGACGTATGCGGAGGAGTTGGAGGGCACCAATCGCCAGATTGGCATACATGCTTGTGGTGTGATTATTGGTGCTGACGATCTTACCAAGTTTGCTCCAGTATGTACGGTCAAGGATAAAGTATCTGGTGAGGATGTAGTGGTAACACAGTATGATGGACATGTGATAGAGACAGTGGGGCTTATCAAGATGGACTTTTTGGGACTCAAGACACTTACCATTATCAAAGACGCATTGCGTGAAATCAAGAAAACAAAAGGGATTGATATTGATATAAATCAGATTCCGATAGACGATCAGCTTACCTATGATCTTTACTGTGCGGGCAATACGGTAGGTACGTTCCAATTTGAGTCGGAGGGCATGCAGAAATATTTGCGAGAGCTTGAGCCACATGTGTTTGAGGATTTGATTGCTATGAATGCGCTATACCGTCCGGGTCCTATGGATTATATCCCTGATTTTATCGATCGCAAGCAGGGGCGCAAACCTATCACCTATGATATTCCTTGCATGGAGAAATATCTTAAGGATACGTATGGCATCACTGTTTATCAAGAGCAAGTCATGCTTTTGAGTCGCCAGTTGGCGGGATTTACACGTGGGCAGAGTGATACGTTGCGTAAGGCGATGGGGAAGAAGCAGATTGAGAAGATGAACGAGTTGGAGGTGCTTTTTTATGAAGGGGGAGAGAAAAACGGGCATCCCAAAGAGATACTCAAGAAGATATGGGAGGATTGGAAGAAATTTGCATCATACGCTTTTAATAAATCGCATGCCACTTGTTATTCGTGGGTATCTTATCAGACAGACTATCTCAAAGCGCATTATCCTGCTGAGTACATGTCGGCGGTGCTTACCAGTGGGCAGAGTGATATTACGAATACGACCAAATACATAGAAGATTGCCACCGTATGGGAGTAGATGTGCTGTTGCCTTCGGTCAACGAAAGTGATTTGAATTTTTCGGTCAATCAAAATGGTCAGATTCGTTTTGGGTTGCAGGCAATCTCTGGCATGGG
Source organism: Candidatus Colimorpha onthohippi (assembly GCA_018064565.1). Taxonomy (GTDB): domain Bacteria; phylum Bacteroidota; class Bacteroidia; order Bacteroidales; family P3; genus Colimorpha; species Colimorpha onthohippi. The sequence goes on along the minus strand of JAGHVA010000052.1, from coordinate 8,965 downwards.
TGAGTCGGTCTCGACTGCTATCATCAACGAGCGCAAGAAGAACGGACCGTTTGTAGATGTGTTCGATTTCTTGGAGCGCATGGATATGCGTACAATCAACCGCAAGAACCTCGAGTCGTTGGTAAAAGCAGGTGCCTTTGATGGTGTTGGAGAGATGCACCGTGCGCAGTACATGTATTGTGATGGAATCGACAATTCGTCGGTTTACATAGAGAAACTTGCTCGTTGGGCGGCAAAGGAGCAGGAATCGAAGAACTCCGCGCAGATGAGCCTATTTGAGCTGTCCGATGATTTCAAAGGGGTGGCGCATCCTCCCATACCCGAGTGCGAACCATGGAGTGCTATAGAGCGATGCAATCATGAGAAAGAGGTTATCGGGTTTTATATCAGCGGACATCCACTTGATGAGTTCAAATATGAGATGAAGACATTTGTATGTCATTCGTCTGCAATAAAAGACAATCTTGAGGCATACGTAGGAAGAGATATTACTTTGGGAGGAGTGGTTGCATCGAGCAAGTCGGGCGTTTTTGCAAACAACGGCAAGCCCTATTGTAATTTTGTGCTTGAGGATTATGACGGGACGATAGAGATTAAGATGTCGTACGATACAGCTGTTAAGTTCTCGCCTTTTTGTCAGAAAGGTAGTTTTGTGTTTGTCCGAGCCACGGTCAAACAGTGGGATAAGATGTTGCCTGACGGATCGTTGTCCAAAGGGGTAGCACGACTAAATATCGTAGAAATCACATCTTTGGGTAGTATTATTGATCGATATGCGCAATTGCTGCGTTGCAAAGTGTTGCTTTCGGCCGTTGATGCCGAGTTGTGTAATCGGCTCAAGGCATTGGGGAAGCAGAACCCAGGTAAGGTACCATTGCAGTTGCAGGTGTTTGATGAGGTTCATAATCTGACGCTTACTATGAGTAACAATAATTTCAAAATCAATGTGCGTAACGCGATTCCTCTCTTGGAGCAGATACCAGGAGTGGTAGGTATTACGCCCGTTAAACGCTAACGATGGCCATAAAATTATCCACGGCAGTATCGGTTGTAAAGGCACCGTTTGAGGTATCACATGCGCAGCATGTGATGATGGTGGGCTCTTGCTTTACCGATGCCATTGGACTTCGTTTGCAGCAGGGTGGTTTTGATGTGTTGCGCAATCCTTTTGGGACGCTGTATAACCCACTTTCAATAGCCGATAGCCTAAGGCGCATAGATACTTGTCAGGAGGTATTAGAGGACGATTTGGTACAGTGCGATGGGTTGTGGCATTCGTGGTATCATCATACTCGGTTCTCCAATTCCGACAAGCGTCAGTGTATAGATGTGTGCAATGATGCTTTACGTGAGGCTTATGCTTTTTGGCAGCAGTGCGACACCGTAGTGCTTACCTTGGGCACAGCGTATGCCTATTTTTTGGTGGATAGTCAGCGAGTGGTGGCGAATTGTCATAAACTGCCTGCTGCTTGCTTTTTGCGCCAACTCTTGTCGGTGGATAGCTGTGTAGAAGCCTTGCGTTCGTTGCCGCTCAAGGGGCGCAAACTGGTCTTGACGGTGAGTCCAATCCGTCATTTAGCGGATACTGCTCATGGCAATCAGATAAGCAAAGCTACGTTGCTGTTGGCTGTCAACGAATATCTGCAGTCGTCGGAGTCTTCAGTCACCTATTTTCCAGCCTATGAGATTATGCAGGACGAGTTGCGCGACTACCGGTTTTATGACCGAGATATGCTGCACCCCAACGATGTGGCGGTGGATATTATCTATGAACGGTTTCAAGATATGTTTTGTGATGATAGTACGCGCCGACTGTTGTTAGAGAACGAAAAACGATGGAGGCATAGTCAGCATCGACCAATTACAAATCAGTAGTTGTACACAAAAAAAACTATAAATATCTATCAACAATATTGAATTATTTATCATGAAAAATGTTGCATTGGTAATGGGAGGCTATTCGGATGAGTGTGTTGTGTCGATGGCAAGTGGTGAGCAGGTGTATGCCTCATTAGATAAGTCGAAATATAATGTTTATAAGATAGTGGTTGACCGAACGGGGTGGTACTGGCTGCGTCTGGACGGCACGCATGGTGCGGTAGATAAAAACGATTTCACGGTTACGGATGATGGTCAAAGGGTTCGTTTTGATGTGGTGTTCAATATCATACACGGCACCCCTGGTGAGAACGGCATGTTGCAAGGCTATTGGGATATGTTGGGGGTACCTTATACCACCTGTGGTTTTTACACCTCGGCGTTGACGTTCAACAAAGGTTATTGCAATCCAGTGGTGCGTAGTTTTGGAGTGGTGAGTGTGGCTCAATCCAAGATGATTCAGGCGGGCGAAAAGGTTGATGTGGATGCCTTGGTTAATGCGTTGGGGCTGCCGCTGTTTGTGAAGCCTGCATCAGGGGGGAGCAGTGTGGCTACGAGCAAGGTGAAAAGCAGAGAGGAGTTGATGCCTGCCATACAATGGGCGTTGGAGAAGGATAGTGCGGTGCTGGTGGAGCAGTTTATCAAGGGCCGTGAGTTTGACTGTGGTGTGATTCGTTCCAGAGGGGAATTGAGGATATTTCCTATTACCGAGATTATACCTACAGGCGGACATGAGTTTTTTGACTACGAGGCAAAATACCAAGGCTTCAGCAATGAGGTTACGCCTGCTGATGTCGAGGAGGCAGTAAGCAGCCATATTCAAGAGGTGTCGGCGCAGTTGTATGACATGCTCAACTGCCGCGGTATGGTCCGGTTTGACTATATCTTCGACACCGAGCGAAACGAGTTGTTCTTTCTTGAGGTCAACACCATACCAGGGCAGAGTGCCGAGAGTATAGTGCCCAAGCAGGCCCGAGCGGTAGGCATCAGCACCGCACAGCTTTACGATATGATTATCGATTGCGCTGCTTGTAATTAAAAATAAACAAAGAATTGATTTCATTCATCCTTAACAATTTATACGGTATGCGTCGTTTTGCATTGGTTCTATTTTTGGTATTGTCTGAGGTAATGTGGGCCTCGCCTATATCGTTAAGTCAAGCCTATCTTAAAGCGTCTCGTTTTGTTGCGCAGCAAGGAGGTCCCGACGTCCAACTTGTAGAGGTTGGTGCGAAGTTAGGGTTAAAACACCAGTATTTGTTTGTAGGCAATGAAGGGCGTGGCTTTGTATTGGTGTCGGCAGATAGCAGGATTATGCCGATATTAGGCTACTCGCTGACATCATCGGTGCAGCTGCCACTGCCCGATGCCATGTTGTCGTGGATTACCGATTATGACAATCAGATAGCCAAGATATTGGCGTCCGATGATGGTCAAGATATGCAAGATGCCTGGGATATGGTTTTTGCGGGCGATGGTTCTGAACCAGTTAGAGTCATCGTGGGACCGTTGATTCAAACTATCTGGAACCAGCGTCCGCGCTATAATCAACTGTGTCCATCGGTAGGAGATGTAACGTGTCCCACGGGTTGCGTAGCTACTGCTATGGCTCAGGTGTTGCGCTATTGGAAATGGCCCATACAAGGCCAAGGCAATCATAGTTATACATGGAGTGCTGGTAACAGAGAACTCTCTGCCGATTTTGAGAACACTACGTATGATTGGAACAACATGCCGTTGGAATTAAAGGCAAGTAGCACTCAGCAAGAGATAGATGCTGTAGCGCAATTGATGTATCATTGTGGGGTGAGTGCGTCGATGAACTATGGTCCAAATGAAAGTGGTGCTCCAATGATTTATGCTGCTAATGCTTTCAAGTCGAATTTTAGGTACAAAAATACTTGTGAGTATAAGCGTATGAGTGATAACGAGTCTGTTTGGGATTCGTTGCTGCAAGCCGATTTAGATGCTGGTAGGCCAGTGCTGTATAGTGGTTACGATGTCAGTACGGGTCATGCTTTTGTGTGTGATGGATATGCCAGTGATGGCAAGTATCATTTTAACTGGGGCTGGGGAGGCTCGTATGATGGCTTTTTCGCCATAGGCAATCTTGTACCCCAAGGAGGTGGTGTAGGTACTAATGCAACCAATAACTTCTCGCTTAGAAATGAGGCTGTCTTCGGTATCGAACCTACACAGATTGCATTCAGCGTATCACCCAACAGCGTGGAGTTCTCCCGCTGGGGCGATAGTGCCACTATCTGTGTGCATAGCTCAAGTCAGAGCTCCTCTGCATGGACTGCATCGTCAACGGGTAGTTGGCTGTCGTTGAGTTGTACTACGGGCAGCGGTGGCGGCTTGTTTACGATGCTCAAGATTCGTGCCGCACGCAACAATAGTGGAGCCGACCGTACTGCTGTCGTCACAATAGAACATAACGGTCAGCGGCAATCGGTGCTTGTCTCGCAACCTAATGGAGCGTCAAGCCCTGTGGGTTATCATGGCACGGATTCTGCAGTTGTTACGAGTGAATACAAGCAGATAACTGCCAACAACGAAGTGATTATCCGCCCAGAGACATTTGGTAATTTTTGCAGTGGTTATAGGGTTACACAGGTTCATTTCAAGACAGTTGATGTGTGGTCAATTTGTGGAAGAAATTTTGAAGTGCGGATATACGAGAACTGCTTGATGAATAATACTTTGCGTTATGGTGGCTGGGGCTATCCCAATCAAGTGATGGGGCAGTTGGTGTATAGCCAGCGTTATACAGCTACAGAGGCAGGTATGCAAACGGTTCAGTTGGACACTCCTTATGACATAACGACAAACAAAACGTTTTGGATCTCAGTCAAGGTATTGGACTATACATGTTTTGCTGCTGCCCATTTTCCCATGTCCGACTCTATCGATATTGAATCATACCCAATCTATGATTCGTTGAGTATGCGCTATCTATATACAGAAAGGTCAACCGATGGCGACACAATAGTATGGGTGTCAAGAACGTACAAAACAAACAACCCATATACGGATATTCGCAGAGTCCTCCAGCAAGATGAATGGTATGTATTGGGGTTCAGTACAGAGCGGATACCAGTGGATTGCAGTGGGGTAGTCGGAACTGTAGAAAATCAGTCGGTATGCGACAGCTACACATGGTGCGGGCAGGTGCTTCAATCCTCGGGTGTGTATTACGATTCGTTGATTACCGACATGGGGTGCGACAGTGTCAATACATTATATCTAACGGTAAACTATTCTGCAAATACTGTGATTGATACTCCAGCCTGCCAGCAACTCATTTTAGGAACTAATACTATAACCGAGAGTCGGGATATTACCTTGTCTGCGGGTCGCACAGTCGAGGGGCAGTGCGATAGTTCTGTTACCTATCGGGTCGCGATATATCCAAACTATCAAATAGATACATCTGTAACCACATGTCACGACTATGTGTGGCACGGCAACAGTTACAGCACTTCGACTGTTGCTGTCGATTCGTTGCATTCTGCCTATGGGTGCGATAGTGTTGTCCGATTGAACCTCGTCATAAGTTTAATACCCGAGATAGATACAACGATATCGGCATGTGATAGCTATACATTTGCAGACAGTGTCTATACACAAAGTGGTACATATCAACAGCTTATCTCAAGCAACGACTGTGGAATTACGATTACGTTGCATCTAACGATACATCCGTCGTATCATGATACTTCCGATAGTTCTGGCTGTCACCATTTCACATGGCATGATACCACTATCATGCAGTCGCAGTTGCTCTCGGTTACGGATACTACAGTGTATGGCTGCGATAGTATCACAGCGGTCAATGTACGAATCTTGCCGACCGATACAACCACAATCCCGCAATTTGCGTGTCATCAGTATATCTGGAATGGTAATATATACAGGAGTTCGGGCACTTACACATCGAGGGCGCAAAACCAATATGGTTGCGACAGTTTGACGATATTGCAGTTGACTATATCGAGCAATTCAACGGGCGACACCGCCGCTCGGTCGTGCGGACCGTTTGAATGGCACGGCATGGTCTATGCGCAGTCGGGCACCGCTACTTATCGCATGCGAAATCATGCGGGTTGCGACAGCTTGGTTATACTGGATCTTACCGTGCTGCCAGTGTATCGTTACGACACAACTATAGCGGCATGCGATACACTGACGTGGCAAGGAACAGACTATACCGCCTCCACGAGAGTGCAAACTCCATATACTTCCGTTGATGGTTGCGACAGCATACATAATACGAATATTAAAGTGTATCCATCGCACGACACGTCGGTGGTTATCAAAGCCTGCAACCGTTACCAGTGGATAGACAACCGTACTTATACCACCACGACTATGGGATTGCAACGTGCGTTACGATCGATGTATGGTTGTGATAGCGTAGTGCATGCAGATATCATTATTGACAACTCGTACCGATTGGATGTTGACACTACGGTGTGCGATAGCATTCGGTGGATAGATGATCAGGTTTACCGCAAGTCAACCACTTTTGTGTATCAGTTGGGGCAGACTGCCGCTGGCTGCGACAGTGTGGAGGTGGTCTCTCTTACGGTCAACCCATCGTATCATGACAACGTGTATGTGGTAGTGGGCTATAGTTACAGGTGGATGGGGTCGGTGTTTTACCAGTCGGGATGTTACCATTCGCCCGATTCGGTTCAGACGCTTCAAGGTTGCGACAGTGTGATGACACTTTATCTTACCATTGTTGATTATGACAAGCCTCAACTGCGGACGTACGAAAACAATCTCTTGGTTGTGAACCATTATCCCGATGGCGAAGATCATGACTATGTGCCTTATTTTGCCTATCGGTGGTATCGTAACGGGTTGATAATAGAGGGAGCTACCAGCGATGCCTATTATCATGCAAATCACAGCACTTTGGCAGGATGTTACCAAGTGGAGGTGCTGGTCAACAACGAAGACAGCATCTGGGTAAAGAGCGACTCGGTGTGTATCGGCAATACGGATGGTATAGGCGAGATGATGGCACCATTTGTCGCTGTATATCCCAATCCAGTACAGGTTCAGATGCCTATTACCATTACAAGCAGTACCCCTCTTGATGTAGCTATCTACGATGTCCAGGGGCGTGTTGTGTTGTCAACGCAGGTCTCAGAAGGATCACACAGTCTGTCGCCTATCCATTCGTCGGGTATTTACACGATGCGGTTGAGAACCTCCGATGGGCATGTGCGAACTCATCGATTGGTGGTTCGCTGATAGCATTGGCTGCTGATTATTTGTAAGTATGGGGATTGGCTCAATCCCATTCGCATAGCGAATAGTATCGCATGTCGTACTGGGCAATCATGCTTGGACAAGAACCTCCGCCGTCGTTTACCTCGTCGCGGGTAAAGTCAGTAACTGTGCCGTCAAAGCCGTAGCATCTGCAATTTTTGTGGCACGATGTGCATGCAAGGAGTGTAACGACTATTATTAGCAGGAACGTGATATGTTGCCAACGGCGTTTCATGGTAATCAGACAGTTTTGAAGTGTGTTATTGCAAAAATTGTGCTATCTGCTTTTCGTCGATGTTCCGATAGTGGTAGGAGTGTTCGGTGTGTCCATCGTGCATGAGCAATATGATAGGGCGTCGGCCATAGGTGATGTGGTTGAACGTGTCGGATGGGATATGATACCGTATGCCTTGCAGCATAGGAATTTGCGGTTTGGTGGAGGGAGGTAGTGGCTGTTTGGGTTGAGGCAGGATGACAACAAACTGCTGCTGGTCGAGATGGTGGCGCGTGGCGATGGCCTGCAATTTTTGTAGTGCCATTCTACAGTAGGGGCAGCGTTCGGATGCAAAGACAACCACTTTGGAACCATGGTATATATCGGCATGGTGGAGCGGCTGGTTGGGTTCGGAGAGTTGCTTGAGCTCGGTTGCATTGTATGCTTCGTGACTACTGCCAAACATCCAGCAGTCGGGTACCGACAGTATAAAAATAGTTGCGGTGACGCCTACGCTTACGGGTAGCCATATCCACCAACGCGGGCGAATGGAGTGGTGTGGATGGCGGGTGAGAAACAACGTGAAAAGCAGCAAGACGCTGTTTTTGATGAGCGACCATGTAGGTGAGATGCTGACAATCTGCCCAACACACTGACAGCTGTCGTGGCGTTGGATAATAAGTGCGTAGCACAGAAAAACGTTGAATACGAGCAATAGCAGCGATGCCACAACAGAAGTAACGGTCTGCCATGCTCCTATGAGGAAAGTTATTCCCAACAGCAACTCCGCCACGATAACAACTCGGGCAGCTACAAGGGAGATCGAGAGAGGGAAGAATGCGAAAGAATAGAGGTAAACCTCGAATGAATCAATTCCCCATAACTTGGCTATGGCCGACACCACAAACAAGCACCCCACCAACAGCCGTACAATTAAAGATGCAAGTTGCAGGTGGCCAATATGGCAATGGTTGGGCATTACAATTCGTCACAGGATACTTGGTTGTCCGATGAGGTGTAGCCATCGCGCGACATCCATTCATCGCCTACCGAGGTTATATTTTTGCATTTGAGATTGCCATCAACGTTGATGATAACCTCCGAGCTGGTAACGGTGGCATACTTGTCGGTGCTGGTAACGGAGCAACGGCAGTTTTTCTCTTTGCCACACGATACACATATTATCGCAACAAGCAACGCTAAGAGTGGAATTATTTTTTTGGTCATGGTCATCTTGTTTTTTGAGTTAACGGCAGGGTGGCATGTTAGTATTCTACACAAAACACGGAGTCTGTGCGGTGGGCTGCGGTCTCGTCGTCATACTCAAAGGTGTTGATACTGGTGCAATCGCCCTTCTTGATGGTAAACACATGCGTGGTTTGGGAGTTGGGAACAGAGCAGCGGCAAGTCTTCTCTTTTGTGCAAGCGGTGCAGAGCAGCAAGCAAACTCCCAATAATAACAATAACTTATTCATATTATATAATGCGGTATTTTTGCGGTTGCAAAGATACGATTTTTTTTTTTATTGCGTTAACAAGGTTTACACACATTCAAATGTATAGGTATTGAAAAAAGGAGTTGTATATTTG